>JBAYPP010000040.1:0-9003 GCA_041677585.1 Acholeplasmataceae bacterium | reverse complement strand
TTCATTCACGCGGCGTTGCTCGGTCAGGGTTCCCCCCATTGCCGAAAATTCCCTACTGCTGCCTCCCGTAGGAGTTTGGGCCGTCTCTCAGTCCCAATGTGGCCGTTCAACCTCTCAGTCCGGCTATGCATCATTGTCTTGGTAAGCTTTTATCCCACCAACTAACTAATGCAGCGCAGGCCCCTCCTTAAGTGTACCTATTGCTAGGTCCTTTAAAATAAATAAGATGCCTTATTTATTCCTATCCAGTCTTAGCCACGGTTTCCCGTGGTTATCCTCGTCTTAAGGGTAGGTTACCTACGTGTTACTCACCCGTTCGCCACTAAAGCGCTATTCGCACTTCCGTTCGACTTGCATGTATTAGGCACGCCGCCAGCGTTCATCCTGAGCCAGGATCAAACTCTCCATATTTTTTATAGTTTGTTTGTTTATAGCTCTTCTTTTTTTAATACTGATACTCTTCTCATCATTCAGTTTTCAAAGACCTTTTTTTCTCGCCTGCTTTTAGCATGCTTTCTCATTCTATCATTATAAAACAACCTTGTCAACACTTTTGAAAAACATTTTCAAGATTAGAAAATAAGCTTTCTAGTTTTATAGCGACCTTGTTAATTTTATCTTATTATAGTTAACTTGTCAATAGATAAGATAGCAAAAAAGTTGATTTTCCAACTATTAGTTAGAGAATCAACTTTTTTTACCTAATTTAACCTTTTTTTATAAAAATAGCCTTAAAATGTCGCGATATGTTACAAAGACAAAGAGTCCTAACAATAAGATAAACATAATACTGTTAACACTATTTTCAAATTTACGCGGTAGTGGTCTTCTAATAATAGCTTCAACCCCCAAGAATACAATTCTTCCACCGTCTAATGCCGGTAGAGGCAGTAAGTTGATTAAACCGATATTAATACTTAAAAAAGCGGTAAAAGAAATAATTGCTAACAGTCCTTGCGATGTTGTCTGACTGACTAATGAGAATATTCCAACCGGACCCGATAGATCACCAATCCCCAATTTTTCACTCGGAGTAAAAAGTAATCCTAGTGTATTAAAGATTTGACTCATATTATTGCCGATTGCTCTAAATGGGTAAGTAACAGAATAAACAATATCATAATAACCTGTTGTAGTAATGCCCATTTGCATAACAATTGCCTGATTTCCAAGCTTTTCAATTGCTTGTTTGCTAATCAAGTTATAGTCAAATTCTCTTTCCGTACCATCGCGTAAAACAACAACAGAAACCAATCCCCGTTCATTGATTCTAAAAAAGTTAATCAAATCTGCCCAATTATTGATCGTAACCCAGGTATTGTTAGAGCCTTTAATTCGCAAAATCTCGTCACCATTTTGAAGTCCTGCTTCTTTTGCTCTTCCAAATGGTTCACCAATGATCGTACTATTATAATCGATTAGTGGTTTTGTTCCATCATTATTTTCGTAATAGTTTCTAATTCCCGCTGTTTGAATAATGATATATAGCGGAATTTCAACAGGATCCTGTTCAATTCCTTCGCGCGTATATAATAAGGATACGGTTGCGTTATTATGGTTTGACATTACAAAACCAATATCAGACCAAGAATTGATTGGTTGTCCATTGATTGAAACAATCTTATCGCCCGCTTTTAAAATGTTATGAGCAGACATATCTTGATTGACCGCACCAATTTCACTGCTGCCTGTGTTTGGTTTTAACATGAAGAAACCAACAATTAAATATAGCAATAAGGCCAAGATAAAATTCATTGCTGGTCCAGCAAAAATAACAATAAATCTTTCCCAGATTGATTTTGCTTCAAAACTCTTTTCCGCTGGTGTAATAAATTGTTCTTTTTTTGGTGTTAAACGATATCTGGCTTGGCGAATAACTTGGTATCTAATAACACCATCGTCAGTTTTTAAATCAATATAAAGTGGTTCAAAATTTTTGCCATATAAGTCATAGTCAATAACTTCACCAATAATTTGACTCTCAATTTCATTTGTTAAAATAATTTCTGTTACTTGATCTTGACTGTTTAAATTAAGGCCGATTTGATTTCCTTTTTTAAACAACGCATCCGAAACAGACTCACCTGCCATTGCGACATACCCGCCGATCGGAATTGCTCGAATTGAATAAATTGTTTCACCTTTTCGCTTTTGTACAATCGCAGGCCCCATTCCAATTGAAAACTCATGACATAAAATGCCTGCTCTTTTGGCAAAGATAAAATGTCCAAATTCATGGATTGTAATAATTAAGCCTAAAATTAAAATAAATATAATTAAATCAAACAAGAACATGATTAACCTCTTTCATACTGTTTTAGAATTGATTGAATTATTTCATTGTTTGTTTTTATAATCACTTCTAAACTTGGATTTTTTACGTTTTGATATTGACCGATTGTCTCAAATACGATTCTTTCTATTTCAATAAAACTTATTTTATTCGTTAAAAACAAATGAACAGCAGCTTCATTTGCTGCCTGCATAATCGTTGGCATTAAACCGCCTTGTTTGGCTATTTTATAACCCAGTTCAAGCAATGGAAAGCGGTTTGTATCCATCGGTTTAAAAGAAAGATTACTAGGAGTAACTGGTTCTTCATATTGAACTCTTTTTTGTCGATAGAGTGCATTTAAAATCGTCAACTCCATATTTGGCTTGCTCATCAACATTTTTGTATGCCCATCAATAAAATGAATCATTGCATGCACATAACTTTCATCGTGCAAGACAGTTCTTATCTTATTATACGCTATGTTGAACAAATGATGCGTTTCAATTACTTCAAAAGCTTTATTCATCATTGTTGCACTATCGACTGTTATCTTTGGCCCCATTTTCCAGTTTGGATGTTCTAAGACTTTCTTGATTGTAACATTTTCCAGTTCAGATTTAGGATATTCTCTTAGTGATCCACCACTCGCTGTTAAAACGAGTTCTTTAACCGTTTTGATATCTTCACCTTGAAGTAGTTGATATAAAGCATTGTGTTCACTGTCGATCGGCAATAAATTGACTTGATATTTTTTTACTAACGGCATAATAATCTCACCAGCCATTACCAAAGTTTCTTTGTTTGCCAACAAAATATCTTTTCTCGCTTCAATAGCAGCTACCGTTGGTAATAAACCAATTGAGCCTGATAATGCATTAATAAAAAGATTGCTTGCAGAATTTTTTGCAATAGTAATTAGACCTTCATCGCCATATACCCATTTGACTGTTGGATACTGTTTTTGATATCGATTAAATTGTTCTATATCTCTTGCACAGGCAAGTTTTGGTTTTATTCTGCTTAAAATAACTTGATTTTCTTGATCGTTAGTTGATAAAGAAACGGCATGGATTTCAAAGTCTTGAGGAATTTTTACAACGATGTCAATAACTTGCTTGCCAATCGAACCGACACCGAGTAAATCAATAATCTGCTTTTGCATTAAACAACAAAGACCGCCGTTAAGAACATCGCTACAAATAAAGCGGAATCAAAACGATCTAAAATGCCACCATGTCCAGGCAAGATCGTGCCAAAATCTTTAATTTCATACGTTCTTTTCAGTTTTGAAGCAAATAAATCACCCAGTTGACCAATGATAGATGCAAACACAGTGATCGGAATGATAAAGATCACTTGTAAAACTCTATTATCAACTAAGAAAGAAAATCCATCCAATAATGTTTGGACACCTGTTGTATTTAAAGTAGATCCGGCTGGGAATAAATCACCATAAAACAAAGCAAAACAGGATGCTAAGATGGTAGCGATTACTGTACCAGCAATTGCACCTTCCCATGACTTCTTCGGACTTATCATGGGTGCCATTTTGTGTTTACCGAATTTGACACCAAATAAATACGCAAAAACGTCTGTTGCTGAACTGATTATTAATAAAAAGACAATAAAACGTACTCCCAAAAATCTTAATGACACAAGCGATGCATAACCAATTCCAACATAATTAACAATGGTTAACGCTTTCCCAATATCTTCACCATTAAAATTTTTAAAGAAGACTAAAGAACTAAAAATGATTAAGGTAATTAAAGGTATCGTAATTCTTAAAATGTTAAACACCATTGGCGGATCATCATTATTATCAAACCAGCCAAAAGCTCCACTCAGGCTGAAAAACATTAATAATGTTGAAAATACAATTCCAATTGAAGGCAATAAACCAAACTTCTTCTTTTTCTCATACATTCTAATCAGTTCGATTGCTGATATGACAACAAAGACAGCCATCATAACTTCGAAGACTGCACGCATACGTTCAAATACAATCAATGGTATTAGAATTATCGCTAAAACGATGCCAGTTATTAATCTTTTCCTCATGTTAGTCCTCCAAAGCGACGATGTCTTTTATAATATGTTTTTATCGCTTTTAATAAGTTTCTTGGTCTAAAGCCCGGCCAGTATGTTTTGGTGAAATAAAGTTCCGCATATGCACTTTGCCATAAAAGAAAGTTTGATATTCGCATTTCTCCACCCGTTCTAATTAATAGATCAACCGGTTCTTTAATTAAGAGATTATCAGCAATATTTCCTTTAGAACTCGCTTTAATCAACTCACTTTGACCACCATAATTTGCACAAATGTTTAATAGCATTGTTTGATTATGTTTTGTTTTTTCTTCAATCTCATTCATGACTGCCTGCAAATTTGAACTGAATTTAGTTAAATCACCGATAAACTTAATACGATATGTTAATTCATCAATAAGGTCTTTATGCTTATGATAATATTCGATTGGTTTTTTAGTTAGATAATCAATTTCATCTTTTGGTCTTTTCCAGTTTTCAGTACTGAACGCAAAAACAGTCAGTATTTTTATACCTTGAGTTTGAGCGAATTTAGCTATTTTAAACAAGTTAATCGCTCCGTGGTAATGGCCATAAGCACGTTTTTGTTTTCTTCTATTCGCCCATCTCCCATTTCCATCCATAATAATGGCTACATGGTTTAACCTTTTCATTTCTTGCACACTATCACCTTTTTTTATTATACCTTATTTGCTGGTATTTTATTAATAAAATAGCAAATCAGTCAATTTTGTTAAATAATGGTTTGATTTTTTGTTCTTCTATGGTTTATACTTTTGCTTTTTATAATTAAAGGTAGTATAATGGTGTTATAAAGAAAATTGGAGGGAATAAAATGGCAAAAAAGAATTCTGGATACATTAAATTTATTGATGGCTTACCATTATTAGTTAAAATCTTATTGTTTTTCGTCTACTTTGTCTGGTTGATTTATCGTATTATTCTAGTTATTGAAAAACCAAGTTTGAGTAGTTTGATTGGATTAATTTTACACTTTTTCTTGATCGGACTAATCATTGACCTAATTTCCGTAATTATTCACGGAAAATTGGTTTATTTTACTTAATCAAAATTTTGAATTTAACCTTGATCGATCAAAATAGAGCTATAGTTTTATAGTTCTATTTTTTTTGAACTAAAAAACGGCAACTTGGCCGTTTTATTCTTAAATAGTCATTAACTCTTCTGTTTTGATCTTAACTTCTTCATCGATCTTCTTAACAAAATCATCAGTTAAGGTTTGAATATCATTTAAATATCCTTTTTCGTCATCTTCAGTTAAGCCCATTTTCTTAATTGAATCATTGGAGTCTCTTCTAATGTTTCTAATTGCAATTTTGGCTGTTTCCCCCAGTTTGTCAACTTCTTTTGATAATTCTTTTCTTCTTTGCTCTGTCAATTGTGGCAAAATAAGACGAATACCAATTCCATCGTTTTGGGGATTAAGTCCCAACTCTGAAGCATGAATAGCATGTTCAATCTGTTTTAAAATTGATTTGTCAAATGGTTTAATGTACAATTGATTTCCTTCAACTACCGTGATCGAAGCAATCTGAAAAATTGGACTTGGCGCACCGTAATAATCAATCGAAATACGATCAAGTAAGGCTGGATTTGCTCTACTAGTTCTAACTTGTGAGAAATCCTTAACTAACACTTCAATCGTCTTTTGCATTCTTTCCTCTGTTTCCAATAAGGTAAGATCAGCTTGTTCAGTCATTTTTATCCTCCCATGTTACTAAAGTTCCAATGGGTTCTTGTAGAACCGCTTTTTTCATATTTCCTTTTTCATTCATATTAAAAACCAAAATATTGATTTTATTTTCACTGCAAATTGATGCGGCTGTTGCATCCATGACTTTTAGTTTCTGTTTTAAGACTTCATCCTGCGTTATGTTTGTATATTGAACAGCGTCCAAATGCTTTTTAGGATCTTTATCAAAAACACCTTCAATACCGTTTTTGGCCATCAAAATTATATCAGCGTTTAATTCGGCTGCCCGAAGGGCTGCAGCTGTGTCGGTTGAAAAAAATGGTGATCCTGTTCCGCCAGAAAGAATTACAACTCGTCCTTTTTCAAAATGACGAAGTGCTCTTCTGCGAATATATGGCTCAGCGACTGAACTCATTGGTAAGACCGTCATTACTCTTGAAGGAACTTTAATAGCCTCCAAAGCATCTTGAAGGGCAAGACCATTCATGATTGTACCAAGCATTCCCATATAGTCAGCTTGAGCACGATCCATTCCTAGTTCTTCACCAATCCGTCCGCGCCATAAGTTGCCAGCGCCAACAACGATACCGATCTCAACACCCATGTCATAGATGTCTTTAACTTCGGTGGCAATCTTTTTAACAGTTTCTGGATTGATTCCGTACATCCCGTTTCCTTTCAAAGCCTCTCCACTTAATTTCAAGATTATTCTTTGATACACGATGCCACACTCCTTTTATTTATTTTTTAATTTGTGCTGCTACTTCTTCAGCGAAATTTTCTTCGCGTTTTTCAATACCTTCTCCTACTTCTAGGCGAATGTATGAAAGAACATTAACTTTATTTTGTTTTAAGTATTCACTAACTTTGATATTAGGATCTTTAACAAAGCCTTGATCAACTAAACAAATATCTTGTAAGAATTTGTTTAAACGACCAATAACCATTTTATCAACGATGTTTGCTGGTTTCCCCTCGGCAAGTGCTTGTTGAGTCAAAATGTGTTTTTCATGTTCTAATGTTTCTTGATCAACTTGAGAACGATCTAAATATCTTGGGTTGTTTGCTGCTACGTGCATTGCCATGTCTTTAGCAACAACTTCGTTTTCTTGGTCTAAACGAACCAAAACAGCAATTCTTCCACCCATATGTTTATAAAAACCAAAGCCTTCTGAATCTTGCTTCTTAACACGTGAAACACGTCTTAAAGTTATTTTTTCACCAATAATAGCTGTTGAACCGGTTAAGATTTCAGCAATCGTTTTATTCTCGTATACAACATCATGAGCTTCTTCTGTGTTGGTTGCATCTGATGAAATCAGTGCTTCACCAATTGTGTCTAGTAACTCTAAATATTGCTTGTTTTTAGCAACAAAGTCTGTTTCTGAGTTTAATTCATAAATGATTGCTTCATTATTTTTAACAACAACATTTGCTAATCCTTCTGCTGCAATTCTATCTGCTTTCTTAGCGGCTTTTGCAATTCCTTTTTCTCTTAAATAATCAATGGCCGCCTCCATGTCTCCATTTGTATGCTGTAAAGCTGCTTTGCAATCCATCATTCCGGCGCCTGTTTTATCTCTTAATTCTTTTACCTGTTGTGCAGTAATCACGTTAAATTCCTCCTAAGTGTCTATTTTTCACAAATAAAGGGGATAATTATCCCCTTAATGCATTATTTTAATAAATCAATAAGTTCTGCCTTTTTAAGGGTAGAGTAGCCTGATAATCCACGTTCTTTTGCTAAAGCTTTTAATTGAACCATTGTTTTTGATTTAAGATCTTCCACTGTCTCAGTAGTATAATCTGATTCAACTTTAGGTTCTTCCTTTTCAACTTTTGGTTGTGCTTTTTTAACTGCAGGTTCTTTTTTAGTTTCTTTCTTAATCACTTCTTCGGTTGCCTCTACAGTTTCTTCTTTAACTACTTCCGCAGTTGCTGCTTTTTCTTCTTTAACTGGTCTCGGTCTCTCTTGTCTTGTTTGTGGTTTCTCACGTCTTGGACTTGTCATAACTGTTGGCTCATCTTCGAATTTCTCAACGACTCCACCTTGTGCTTCAATTACAGCATTACCCATAACCCATGTAAGTAATTTGACTGCACGAATCGCATCATCATTAGCTGGAATTATGTAATCAACATCATCTGGATCACAATTTGTATCAACGATACCAAATACTTTAATGCCAAGTTTGCGTGCTTCTAAAATTGCGTTTCTTTCTTTTCTTGGATCAACGATGAAAATAGCTTCTGGAACTTTCTTCATGTCTTTAATTCCACCTAAAAATTTTTCTAGTCGATCTCTTTCATGAATTAACTTTAAAACTTCTTTTTTCGGAAGCTTTTCAAAAATTCCATCTGTTTCCATTTTGTACAAATCGTGAAGTCTTTTAATACGACGACGGATTGTTTTAAAGTTTGTTAAAGTTCCACCCAACCAGCGTTGGTCAACATAAAATTGTCCTGTTCTTTCGGCTTCTTCTTTAACTGCTTCTTGAGCTTGTTTTTTTGTTCCGATAAATAAAACGCGTCCACCATCTTGAACAATTTGAAAAAGCGCCTGATAGGCTTTCTCGATTTCTTCTGCCGTTTTTTTCAAGTCAATGATATAAATACCATTTCTTGATGTAAAGATGTATGGTGCCATTTTTGGATTCCAACGGCGTGTTGCGTGTCCAAAATGAACTCCTGATTCTAAAAGTTGTTTCATTGAAACTACTGCCATAAAAATAATACCTCCATATTCGTTTTTTACCTCTGCACGACTAAGCCAAACCACCCATTTGGGCACTAGGATTGGTAATATCAGTGCATGTGTATTTTATAGCCTATTTAAATATATCATATTTAGTACATTTATGCAAGTAAATTAAGTCGTTTATTTTAATAAATTGTCGCTGCTTCCAAATCCACCTAGTCTTACAATTCCATCTGAATCATCGCCATCTGTTCTTTGATAGCTTAG
>JBAYPP010000039.1:0-9112 GCA_041677585.1 Acholeplasmataceae bacterium | reverse complement strand
CCCTCGCGAGTAAGTGTATAATCAATAATGCGATTACCAACCGCATGTACATCGGCTCCAATCACACCAATTACTATTGTCTTCATCTTTTCCTCCTAAAAAAATAGGCGTTATGCAAAACGCTTACACCATTTATATTTTAATATGAAAGACACTAAAATGCAACTCAAAATGACAGTTTTTTATGACTTTGTCTACTTTTTATCAAGATTTACCTGATTTAAAAAAAAGTAAGTCCTTTAATCTGAAAAATGAGTTCTTTTTATTAAGATTCTATCTTTGACAAAAGCGGTTTATCGTGCTATATTAAAAATGATCATTCAACGTGAAAAAGGTGAAAAAAATGCGGATTATTGACACCAGTTTAATTACTGAAACAGTTAAAAGAATTACAATTGACGCCAATTACGACATTGGCGAATCTTTTCTTGAAAAACTTCGTAAGGCAATCAAACTAGAAAAATCAGACATCGGTAAAACCGTTTTAGAGCAGATAGTCGAAAACGATGAAATTGCAAGAGACGACAAAGAACCAATGTGCCAAGATACTGGTATGGTGGTATGTTTTGTAAAAGTTGGTTATAATGTCCATATCAAAGGCGATTTATATGAGTCCGTTAATGAAGGAATTAGACAGGCATATAATGAAGGATTCCTAAGAAAATCAGTTACTAAGCATCCGATTACACGTGGTAACTCCGGTGACAATACACCTGCTATTATTCATGTTGAGCTAGTTCCAGGTGATCAAATTTCGATTACTGTTGCTCCTAAAGGAGGCGGCAGTGAAAACATGAGTTTAGTTAAAATGTTGATTCCAGCAGATGGTGTTGAAGGTATTAAAAAATTAGTCTTAGACTCGATTTTTAATGCTGGGGGAAAACCCTGTCCACCTTTAGTCGTTGGGGTTGGAATTGGTGGTAACTTGGAAAAAAGTGCTTTAATTGCTAAAGAAGCATTAATGCGTGAAATAAATGATGTTAATCCTGATCCAATCTTGGCAAAATTGGAACAAGAATTATTAGAAGAGATTAACAAACTCGGGGTTGGACCAATGGGTTTTGGGGGGACAACAACTGCTTTAGGTGTTAAAATTGCAGCTTATCCTTGTCATATAGCATCATTACCTGTTGCAATTAACATTCAATGTCACGCATCTAGACATAAACATGCGGTTATTTAGAGGTAAAAAGATGAAAATAAAAACACCAATTACATGTAATGAAATCAAAAAATTAAGAGCGGGCGATTTTGTCTATCTTTCTGGTTATATTTATACCGGAAGAGATGCTGCCCATAAACGAATGGTTGAAACGCTTAATAAAGGCGAAGAATTGCCTTTTGAAATTAAAGACCAAGTCATTTACTATGTTGGACCAGCACCTGCTAAACCAAATCGACCAATTGGATCAGCTGGACCCACTTCTGCCTATCGGATGGATCCTTATTCTACTATATTAATGGAAAAAGGATTAAAGATAATGATTGGAAAGGGTGATCGTAGTGATCAATTTATCCAAGACATGATTAAGCATAAAGGGGTTTATTTACAAGCGGTTGGTGGAACTGGAGCATTACTAGCGCGAAAAGTTGTCGAATCAGAAGTTGTTGCCTATGAAGATTTAGGTGCAGAGGCAATTTATCGTTTAAAGGTTAAAGACTTTCCCGCTGTTGTTACCTATGACATCTACGGCGGCAACTTGGTTAAGGATGAAGTTGAAAAATACAATGAAAGGAAAGTTTAAAAGATGAGTTTAAAACAAAGGATTATTGCAATCATAGCATTAGTATTAGTCGTAGTTGGGGGTGTTTTTCTTTATTTACATTTTACGAAAACTCCAGCTGCTACACATGACGGTGAGATAACAATCATTATTTTAGATCGTGATGGAACAGAATTAGGAACTGAGGTTATAAAGTACAACGAAGGTGACACTTTTGTTGAACTTCTAGAAAGATCCGAATTTGAGTTTGTTTTTTCCACTCCACATCCAGAATGGGGTGTAACCGTCATATCGATTTTAGGGTATGCCCTTGGTGATACAGAATGGTGGAGTCATGACCATAATGATGAAATGTCACTATTTGGGGTTTCTTCACAACCGTTTGAAGATAAAGATATTTTTACATTTCAAATTAAGAGTTGGGGTTAAATAATGAAGATCTATACTAAAAAAGGCGATCAGGGCGGTACCGATTTAATTGGTAAACGGGTCGAAAAAGATGATTTAAGAATTGAGTTAAACGGTTTATTTGATGAAACAATGGCATTAATCATTTTGGCGAAACACGAAATCAGAAACAATCTGTTAAAAGAAGACTTTAATCGCATTCATGAGGATTTATACATCATCTGTTATGAGGTTGCTCAAGGCATTCCCGAAAAGTATTTAATTTCTAAAAAGCAAATAGAATGGCTTGAAATGAGAATCGATGAGATTACTGGCAAAATGGAGCCTTTGAACAAATTTATTCAGCTTGATCAAACAAGAGCAGCTTCTTGGGTAAACTTAGTGCGCGTTTCAATTAGAAAAGCGGAAAGAATGTTTTATATTGTCAAAAAGAAGTTTCCATTAAATGAACACGCTCTTGGTTATTGTAATCGACTCTCTGATTATTTCTTTACAGTGGGCCGCTATTTAGATGAAGTACCAGCAGCACATAACGCCTAAGTCAGGCGTTTTTTCTTTTGCTTTCATGTTATAATTACATTATATTTACATAAGGAGTGGATTTTTTATGCGGCAAAATATTTTTTGGAAAAAGGTAATCTATGTTCTCATGTTCGCATCTTTATTATTCTTAATGTTGATTTTATTTCATTTATTAAACACCAAATACCCCAGCAATATTATCAAGCGCAGTTTAAATGGATTATCATTGATTTTGACTCCGGCATTAATCGCTTTGTTTTTGACCTATTTGTTGGAGCCAGTTACTAATTATTTGATTCGTAAGCTTAAATTTAGTCGGTTTTGGGCAATCGTGTCAACAATCATTATCTTCATTGGTATAATCGGCGGATTTTTAGTGTATTTAGTCTTTTTCATTATTCACCAAGGAAAGATTCTATATGAAAAAATCATTAGTTCATCTTTTATCGAAAATGTTTTTAGCTGGTTATCTGAAAACGGTTACGGCAACTTGACTGATAATATTCAAGACTACATTAACAACCTAGACATTTCAAGCATTATTGGTATAGCTAATAATGCTGTTATAACAATTATCAGTTTTAGTGCAATCTTGATCATGGTTCCAATTTTCCTATGGTACTTCCTGGATCGCAAGGATAGCATTTTTAAATCAATCGGTCGAGTCATGCCTGAAAAATGGCAACCACACTTAAACGAGATTGGAACAAAATCTAACGATGTTATCAAGGCCTATTTTAGAAGTAAGATCTTATCAATGATTTTTCTTTTTATTATGTTTATCTGTTTATTCATAGCCTTTGGAATTCAAATTGAATATGTAATTATGTTCGCCGCACTAATAACTTTCTTGGATTTAATTCCCTATATCGGTCCTTTCATTGGAACTGCAATTCCGATTGTTTATATTTTTTCTTCCAATGGAACTGATTTCTTTTATCAAAGCAGTCTTCACTTAAAAGCAATTTATGCAAATATCCTCTTATTGAGCTTAAGTCTTTTAATTCAAACAGTTCAAGGTAATATTATAATTCCAAAAATTGCTGGAAAAGAGATGAAAATTGATTCACTATTGATTTTAGTGTCAATGCTTTTCTTCGGTAGTGTGCTTGGAATTTGGGGAATAGTATTGGCAATTCCATTATGCGGAATCATCATTGTTGTTTCTCGTTATATCAAGCAATGTAATAATTTAGGAAATCAGGTTGCAGATACAGAAAAAAGCGAAGCTGAAACAGACGAATAATAGTTTAATAAAGCCGTTCTGACTAATAAAAGCGATAGGATTTTTTCCTGCCGCTTTTTTAAATTTGAACAAAGGTTTGATTAGTCTGTTTTAATAATTTTATGTTTTGCAACAATGGTTAAATGAGTGCTGTTGATCGACCATGGTGATAGATCAAACTGTCCAAACACTTCATATTTAAAATTATACTTTTCGAGGATTGCTTTAATCGTTTCTCTAAGGTGAGGATATAAAACTGTTTCACCTTGGTGAACAATATTATTATCTAGAATTACTTTTGTTTCAAACAAAATCTTATTATCAATATAATGGTAAAGTCTTTCAAGCAAGAGGTTTTTCATTTTGATTTTCGGCAATTCATTAGGCTTGTTTTTCAAAATGAAATCATAGTTTAATAATTGAATAAACAATATGCCTTTCTTCTTTAGATGCGCACTGGTCAACTTAAAAAAGGTGTCTAACTGATTTGTTGTTAGATGTGCAAGCGTATTGCCAAAACAGGTTACTACATCATACATTTCTTCAGTATTTTTTAAATAGTAGATTAAATCATTTACCAAAAAGTTTACAGCTGGATATTTTGATCTTGCATGCTGAACCATTTCTTCACTAAGATCAACTGCCGTAACTTTTAAGCCTAAGCTCTCTAAATGAAATGCAGTGTTTCCTGTCCCTGTTCCCAAATCAAGTGCTTTCTTGCTTTTCTTAATAAAGTTAGCTAAAAAATCCGCTTCTGCTTTTTTTAACGGAAAAAAGATATCATAGTAATTTGCTAATTGACGATACATAATACCTTTGTGTACTATTTAGTACACTTCTCCTTCTTTCTTCTTTCTAAACAAAAAAAATGAAAAAGCTACACCTAATAGACAGTACATTCATAAAAATGGCATTTAGCAAAGTGTATCTTTGTTACCAAAGGTTAAGTTGAGAATATTATCTTTTGGCAATGTACTCCTTCAGCATATCACAAGATTTTCCTAAAATCTCTCGTTACACGTTTATCAATACACCGCTCCTTGATATGCCAGTTCCATTATATATTATCGCCGATAATAGCGCAATATATTCTAAAAAAATTGCTTTTCGCTATCAGTTGATAGTTAATTAGTTATTAGAATTTACAGGTAAAAAGAAAAAGTTAATTTCTAAGATGTCAAGTGGATAGACCGTATCCAATACAATAAGTCTAATATTTTGAGTGGAAATGCCAAAAATGGGGTAGTCCATTTTTATAAAATAAAGTTTTAATCTATTATATTGACTATCTAAATAAACCCATAACTCTTCCTCTGCTGGATTTGCTCTCCAACTATCATTTTCTGTTGTTGCTATAACAGTTTTATTTTCAAAAATATCATCATCAATGCCATCAAGTAAGTCTTCAAAATCAACAAAAAAGAATAAGTTTTTGATATCGTCCTTGCTCTTTACTACGCGATAATAAGGGTTGAAAGTAAAATATGCAATATAAAGTTCATCATTATTAAACTTTGTTTCAATTGTATGGGTTGTTGGTGGCTCATGGTTCAAATAGTATAATTTTGTGTAATTGGAAACAGCACGCTTTTCATTTTCTGATAGTTTATCAAAAGCATTTTGCGCACGCGTTATACTGTTTTCATCTTCCTTTTCAGCCACTTGAATTAAGTCAATAACTTTTTCAACAGTCATTTGTCCTTGACAGGCAGAGACTGCTATAACTAATAAAACTATTAATAAGAAAGTGCATTGTTTTATAATATTTTTCATCTTTATTTACTCCTTAGCATCATATCTTAACACTGAATTTTGAGATAGTCCCAACCAACCAAAGATTGCTTATTCTTTTTCACTCTGTTGTAAAAAGGAAAAAGTCACTTCTTGGATGTCAAGTGGATAGACCGTATCTAAGACAATAAGTCTAACATAATGTGTCGAAAAATCAAAAATAGGGTCACCCTTTTTCATGAAATCAAGTTTTAGCCTATTGTATTGACTGTCTAAACAAACACTTAACTCTTCTTCTGCTTGGTTTGCACTCCAACTATAGTTTTCTGTTGTTGCTATGACAGTTTTGTTTTCAAAAATCTCGTCATCAATATCGTCAAGTAAATCTTCAAAATCAATGAAAAAAAACACAGTCTTGATGTCTTCCTTGCTCTTTACTATAGAAAAACGCGGATTCAAAGTAAAGTATACTGTTGAAATTTTTTCATCAGCGATATTCACTTCAACTGTGTATGTCGTTGGTGGTTCATGGTTCAAATAGAATAATTTTGTGTAATTAGAAACAGCTCTCTTTTCATTTTCTGATAATTTGCTAAAAGCTTCTTGTGCAAGCACAACGTTATGATCTTCTTTTTCTGCTATCTGGATCAAATCAATAACTTTTTCAACAGTCATTTGTTTTTGACATGCAGAAATTACTGCAATTAATGAAACTATTAATAAAAACATGTATTTTTTTATAATATCTCTCATCTTTGCTTACTTCTTAATATTTTTTTCTTAAACCATCATATAACTTTTCAAACAGATTTCTCATCATAATATATAATACCATAGCGATTACAGTAGTCGGAAATAACAAAGAACATATGCTTTTTTTCAGTTGGTATGTGCTGTTTGTGAAAAATATAGTTGAAAAAGCCTAATAGACTTCTATAAAAGAGAGAAAGAGGCAAATGACTGAGGTTTTCATTTGCCTTATGGAGAGAAAATATTTATATAATGCGCTTGGGATAAATCACTTTCGTGTCCTGAGTATTAAACTTATGTTCCACAAATAAATCGAACCCTGTTGTCAACAACATATAAAACAAGACCATTAAAAAAGAAAATTTAATACTAAATACGGTGAACACATATCCTAGAAATGACAAGCTTACCATAGTATGTGATATGTGCAATCCTATACCCATTTTTGGTTTTATTTCTTTAAAACGTGTAAACTGGTCCTGATGTATTACGAAAACAAAGACAATAAAGAAAATATAACCAATCAAAAATGCATACTTAATCAATAGATCAAAATTTTGAATATTTTCGTATTTGATAAATATGTGTTCTGAAGCGTAGTCTACACCAATATAAAGTGAAATAGATATCGCTGAAAACACAATGAAATTAATTATTTTTTTCATCGTATCACTCTCCTATCATGTATATATGCAATAATGAATCATATGACCAAGGAAAAAATTAAACGTCATGTCTAAAACGACTGCATATGAAATACCAATGATAAGTCCAAATGCATGCTCCATGCCAAGTAAGTTTTTCAAACTAAACTTTGAGTGTTTTCTTAATATTTTTCGGTTAAATAAGACATATCCTATCAGATATCCCAAGAAAAATATTATCGTTAACATGTACCTCCATCCAAGATAGTTACTATGATCTTTCAAACTAATCGTGTATAAATTAACTGAGAAGAATGCAATTATTGCTGATATTAAGACGATAAAAGCTATTTTTGCATAAAGGGTAATGAAAAAATCACGGTTAAAGATCAAAGATTCCTTTGAATCTAGTTTCAAAGTACAGTATCGCATACCTAAAAATATTACCAAAGAAGAAAGGATTACCATAACACAAAGTATTATTGCATTGATCATAAAGTACACTCCTTTGCGTCGGTTTAATATTAAGTAAAATCTAAATGTGCAAAAATCATCGCACTCTAGCAATATTTGTGATATAATGCCTTTATAAAGGGCTTATTCTATCGTGGAATTAATTCTGGAAATCCTGAATCCTCAAAATCAGCTGAATATTTAGTAGAATCAACACGATTTGATCCAGCTATTGCAAAAAGACCTGCAACCAATACAACCATTAAAACCAGTGTTAGAAGAAATTTTTTCATACGTTACACCTCTCTTTTACCTAATTGTATATCAATTAGGATAAATATAATAGGGCGTATATGTCCTATTCATGAGAAATCTTTTTAAAAAAAAGGTGAAAAATCATGAAATCACGTGAACTTTGTATTTTTTTGGAACGAATTCGTTCAGCTCGTGGTATTTCTCAAGAAAATATGACTGCTGATATAGTCTCATTACGCCAATATCGTCGATACCTCAATGGTGAGTCTGATATTCCTTTTCAAATTGTCCAAAGTCTAGGATCAAAATTAGGTATTAAGGTAGATAGTTTAGTCAGAGATTTTGAATCAGGCAAAGTTGAAGAATCAAAACGAGTCTTTAAATTATATAACTACGTTATAAACTACGATATGGAGTCATTTAATAATCTTTTAAACAAGATTGACAAAGACTTAATTATTGAATATGAAAACCAGTTAATCTACAAGATAAGTATTATTCTCTATCATCTTTTTATGAAAAAAACTGATAAGGAAAAAGCCAAGGAAGCCATCCGAAAAGTGATTGATTATCCAATGATTTTGAAAAAATATGCCCTAACAATTGTTGAATTACAGGCACTAAGTGTTTTGCTGGCTTATGAATCTGAATATGAAGCTGAGAAGATCGCCAATAAATTGGAAGAAGGATTTAATAATAACCTTATTGCCTTATCAACTGATTTGAATGATTTTCTTCCGATTACAATAACCGCCCTAGCTAGATATTTTGGTATAAAAGGTAAAAATGAAGAGGTTATAAAATACTGTTCTCTTGCCATAAAAAGAAATATTGGATTACGTTCATATTATCTAAATGATTACCTATATTATTACAGTGCTCTTGCTTATTTTAAACTAGGAAAGACCAAAGAATTTAATAAGTCATTGTTTTTAGCCTATAATTCAATTTTACTTGATGATAATCCTCAAAAAACCGAAAAGTTCGCAATTTTGTTTAAGAAGGATTTTGGCATTGATATTAATGATTTTGCTGCAGAATACATCAAAAATTTATAATAGAGATAAAAGAGAGCCGTATCAATTTGATACGGCTCTGTTAACGACTTCTTCTATAAATGGTCTTATATTATCGGGATGAAAATTCGGAGGAAATCGATAAGCAATATTTCCTTCTCTATCAATCAAGAATTTTGTAAAGTTCCATTTAATGTTCTTTGATTTTTTTCTTCTAAATATTGATAAAAATAAACCGATTTTGTGGTCCTTATCCTGATAATCAGGCGGACCATTTTTTTTTAAAGAATTTTTTTAATGGTTAAGTGATTTTTCCGTTAACTTTTATTTTTCCCAAACTTTCAAATTTAAAACAAAAATTCTTTTGCAAAAAAAATTCATTTT
>JBAYPP010000038.1:0-9199 GCA_041677585.1 Acholeplasmataceae bacterium | reverse complement strand
TTCTTTAAAGTTTTAATATCCGCAGTTTCCCTTGCTGTTAATAAAAATGAATCATCCTTGATCTCGTATTTAAAGCGTCCTGGCTTGCGAATAATCTGATACGTTCTTCCCCACAGACTTATTTGATCGTCAGATTCAATTGGCAATATTTGTGTTTGCTCATAGAACCGATCGAATTTAAGTAACAAAACGGCTTCAATCCTTTCGATTGGTATTTTTTTGTTTGTTGTTACTAAAACATGTCCTGGTTTACTCCGAAAATAAGTATGTTTATTGTTTTTATTCATTATTTCATAATAAATCGCTTTATTGTTCTTTTCAAGTTTATTCATCGATTTTCCTCAACATTGCGTATTCTTCGACCGGATGATCAATCTTCATTTTTAATCGTTGCTGAGGATGTCTTGCTACTTCAACAATATCATTGTTTTCATCAAGTATTTCTTCAACGACAAAGGTTTCAAGTGCTTTATCTGGAGAAAAGATTTCGAGTTTGTCCCCGGTTTTAAAATAATTTCTTTGTTCAACAATTGCGATCTTTGATTCATGGTCGTATTCTTTAACAATTCCCACAAACAACTGCGTCGGTTTTTCACTTCTTTGATTATACAATTGCTGCTCTATTCCTGGCATTCCTTCCAGATAGCCAAAAGAAGCCAGTCTGTTTTCCGCTTTTTTTAACTCATTTAAGAACTGATCAAACGATGCAATTTCTTTATTCAAATAGTATTGATCAATTAAATCACGATAAACTTTGACAACAGTTGCAATATAATGCAGACTTTTCATTCTACCTTCAATTTTCAGTGAAGCAACCCCCGCTTCAATTAAATAAGGAATTTGCTCAAGTGCCTCTAAGTCTTTACTGGACATTGAAAAGGTTTCATCACTTACTTTTTCGCCGTTTTGTCTTAACTCATAATTCCAACGACAAGAATGTGCACAGCCACCACGATTTGCGTCTCGATCAGTCATGCTGTTTGATAAACTGCAACGGCCCGAATATGACATGCACATTCCGCCATGAATAAATACTTCAATATCCGCCTTAGTCTTATCTACCAAGCGTTTTATTTGCTGTTTTGAAAGCTCTCTGGCCAAAACAATTCTTTTTACACCCCGCTCATACCAAAAATTAACCGTTTCAGCGTTCATTGATGATTGCTGAGTAGATAAGTGTACTTCCAATGAGGTGTGTTTTAAAGCCGTATCCACAATGAATGGTGAAGCACTAATGATTGCGTCTACTTCTGCTTCTTCAAGTCCTTTTAAATAAGGAATCAAGTCATCCATATCTTCATGATGAGGAATGATGTTGGTTGTTACGTATACTTTTTTCTTTAATTTATGGGCAAACATTGTCGCTTCTTTAATATCTGTCAAAGTAAAATTAGAAGCTCTTGCTCTTAGAGAAAAGTTTTCACCACCAATAAAAACGGCATCTGCACCGTAAATTAAGGCAATCTTCAGTTTTTCTAAATCACCCGCTGGTGCTAATAGTTCAATCATTTTGCCCTCTCGTCTTATAAATTGTTTTCTTATATAAGAAACCGTCATCCCAAGTTTCATGGTAATCTTTTTCTAATTGTTCTTTTTCTTTTAAATCCAATTGACGGTTATGATACATTTTTAAAACCTTAACCGCATAGTCATCATCTTTAAAAATTGTATCGACAACTAAATAATCTAATTGTCGCTCTAATTGATCAACAACACTTAATGTTTCAAAAACAGCAGGTCTAAAAACATGTGTTCCGGCTTCATCTTCAAAAACGGGATAATTTAAATTTTGACGATGCTCTTCTGTCAATGTCAAATTCTGTTGGTTCTTGAAAGTATTGTCAGTGCCAATAAACTTGCTAAAATTATCAATTAGCTTCCGCTTTGAGTAAAACATGTTTAAATGTCCGTGACCAACCATGAATGTTTTATAACTCTTTTTATTCAAAATTTGCATAATATCAGCTAAGGTTATTTCTTTGGCAATATATGCGCCATAAACATGCTCACTTGCCAGAAAGTTGAAATCATAATAGTTTGTTAGTAATGTTTCTGGATTGTAAACTACCTTATGTCCTAAACCCTGTTGTTTTAGAATCCGAAAGACACCCAAATCCGCAACAACAATTCCGGTTAAACCGTGTAGATTCAACGATTTAAATTGCTTTCTAACTGCATCAAGCTGATCGTCGGAAAACATTTGATTAACATTCAAAAAAATACTTTTGTCCAGTTGATTAAGCTTGCTAATCAAATCATTTATTTCTTCAATTGAAAAACTTGAAGTCAAGCGAGCAGAAAAATTGCTGTTGCCAACAATAATTCCATCTGCATTTTCTAAAATTGACATTAAATTATCTAACTTAAAGATAGTTGAAATTATTTTCATTCTGCTTTCCTTTTTGAAACACTCATTCCATCACCAATTTGATAAACTGTAGTATCAAATGTAGGATGACTTGCTAAATAACTTTTAAACGCGTGTATCTTTCTTAGTAATTGTCTTGTGTGCCTACTTACCATTTCTGGTTTTAAATGATGAAAATCCAAATTATCACAGACAATTAAGCCGTTCGGCTTTAGATGCTTGCTATATTTTTCAAAAAATCTTTGATATTGCGCCTTAGCGGCATCAATAAAGATTAAGTCATACATTTTGTCGCCTAAATCTAATTCAAGAGCATCTTTTTCATATAAAGTGACCTTATCTAACACGTTATACAAAATAAAATGCTCTTTTGCAAGTCGAATCATTTTTGAATCACGCTCAATTGTATCAACAAAAACACCTTTTTTTGCAAAGACGATTGCGGTGTAACCAATTGCTGTTCCAATTTCTAACATTGTCTCAATTTTACTGATATTTAACAGGTCCAACAAAAACAAAAGTCCATCATCTGAGATGATTGGAATGTTGTTTTCTTTTGCATAGCTTTTTAAGCCGATCATGCCAAAGAGTTATCCTCTTCTTCGTCTTCTGCTTCAATTTCATCGAAGTATTCTTCTAACAACTTATCAAGCATTTCCCATTCTTCTTCACTTTCAACATCTTCAAAATAGCCTTCGTCTTCGGTTTCAGTCGCTAGATAAACAGCAGCACTGATTTCACCAGAATCAGGAAATTCAAAGACAACATAGTTTTTGTTATCAACTTCATGTGTGAAAAGAATTTCACAAACCATTTCTTTACCGTCTTCGGTAGTAACTAAAATTTGATTGTTCTCTAACATTTTTTACGCTCCTTTTGAGTCTAAATAATTTTGTAAGATTAATACAGCAGCTAATTCGTCTTTAATCGTCTTTTGTTTTGATCTTCTAATTGCTTGAACCATTACTTTTTTAACGGCTTGTGTTGAAAGTCTTTCATCCCACAGAATCACTTCGACATTTCTTTTTTCCAATATTTTTGCTTTAAACTGGGTGCTGATTTCACCGCGAATACCTAAATCATTGTTCATATGCTTCGGCAAGCCTAGAATAACTGTTGTAATCTTATTCTCATCAATTACAGGCACTAGCTGCTCTAAAGCATCGTCATAATTGTTTTCAACAAAACGGATTGTCTTATAGACGCTAGCAATTAAGCCTGATTCACTTATCGCAACCCCAAGTGTTTTACTACCGAGATCAAGTCCTAAATAACGCTTCATAAAGACCTTTCTATTTCCTTCAACACTTTTTCAATACTGTCAAGATTCTGAGTTCCACCTTGAGCAAAATTTGGTTTTCCTCCACCTGAACCATTTAATAGTTCAGCAATCCTTTTAACAATTAAGTCCGCATTGTTAAGCTTGCTTTTGACAAGATATGAAGCTTTATTATCACCAATGTTACACAACACTAAAACTTCACCCTTTATTTTATCATAAAGTAAATCAATTAATGTCTTTAAAATCTTTTGTTCAAGGTTGTATGTAATAACGACTTGTCTTTTTTCATTCGTTAGCTTAAATTGATCCAAGTTTGTTAGCAAATCTTTTTCCTTAGCTGCTTCGTTCTTTTTTTCAATCGCTTTACTTAATTGCTTAATATCATCTAAATGTTGATGATAATTTATTATATCTTGATAACTCTTGATAATCTTTGGTTCCGCCGGAATTACTGCTGTTGGATTAATTTTCAAGATTTTATCGACCACCAATTGTTTTTGCTCTTTTAATGGTTGTAAAAACAATTCCATTTCCGCATCAGTGTTTGCACCACTTACAGCTTCAACACGATATATACCCGAACCAATTGATTCACATGATCCAATCGCAAAATCAACAATTTCTTTGGTGTTTTTAACATGTGTTCCCCCACATAGTTCAATACTCCATCCCATATTTACAACCCGAACAATTGAACCATATTTTTCACCAAATAAGGCTTGGGCTCCAATTCGCTTGGCCTCTTCTAATGGCATTTCCTGAATCAATACTTCTAATGGTTTTTCCAAGATATAGTGTTTGACTAACTGTTCGACTGCCAAAATTTGATCGGCTGTAACATTCTCATAATGATTGAAGTCAAAACGCATTGTTTTACTTGATACTTGCGAACCCTGTTGATGTGTATGACTGCCTAAAATATCTTTGATTGCCTGATGAAATAAATGAGCTGAACTATGGTTTTGAATTGTTTTTAGTCGCGTAACCGGATCAACAACCGCTAAAACTTCTTCGTTTTCTTCAAAGCTTCCCTCTACTTCATGAAGATGTTGTCCGTTTGGCAATTTGGTCACATTCGTAACTTGCATCCCATTGATCCAACCAAAGTCATATACTTGACCGCCACTTGTCGCATAGAATGGAGTCTCAGCCAAAACAATTCCTTCATCAAATACTTTTATTACTTTGGTTTCCGTTTCTAATGTATCATAACCAATGAATTTGCTTTCAGTTTTAAAGTTTAGATAGGCTTCATCTTGTGTGTTCATCCCTTTAACAGCTTTTCTGCTTGTTCTTGAACGTTCTTTTTGTGCTTCCATTAATTTATAAAATTCCGTTTCATTTACTGTATGATTGTTTTCTTCAGCATACTCAACCGTCAATTCCAAAGGAAATCCATATGTATCATATAGTTTAAATGCAGTTGCACCAGAGATTTGCTTAGCTTCTGTCTTTAAAGCTTCATAAAAATGCCTTTCGCCCTCATGAATTGTTTCCAAAAACTTTTCTTCTTCAATCAAGACCATTTTCTTAATGATTGACTTCATTTGAATAATGTTTGGATATATACTACCTAAAATATTTTCGACATCATCAATCAGCAAAGACAAGAATGGTTTATTTAAACCTAGGGTTCTTCCATGTTTTAAAGCTCTTCTTAATAATCTTCTTAGAACATAACCTCTTCCTTCATTAGAAAGGGTTGCCCCATCGCTTATTGCTGCTACAATTGAGCGAATATGATCAGCGATAACCTTAAATTCCATTTGTTGATTGTACTTAATACCGCTAAGTTGCTCAACATGCTGAATAATCGGATAGAACAGGTCTGTTTCAAAGTTTGTTGTCGTACCTTGCATAACACAGGCAATCCGCTCTAAACCAGCGCCTGTGTCGATATTTTTAGTTGGTAATTCAGGATATTCAGATCTTTTTAGACCGGCAATGGCATTATACTGTGAAAAAACAATGTTCCAAATTTCAATGTAACGTTCATTTTCAATATCATCACGAATCAATTCTGTCCCGCGTGAATCATAGATTGCGCCACGATCATAAAAAATCTCTGTATCTGGGCCACATGGTCCTTCACCTATTTCCCAAAAATTTTCTTTACAAGGAATAATATGACTAGGATCGACACCTAAAGAAAGCCAAATGTTTTTTGCTTCAATATCATCCGGATAATAAGTCATGTATAGTTTGTCTTTATCAAAGCCAAACCATTTAGGATCTGTTAATATTTCGTAACTCCAGGTAATTGCTTCTTTTTTAAAATAATCTCCAATCGAAAAATTACCAAGCATTTCAAAAAACGTATGGTGTCTAGCTGTTTTTCCAACATTTTCAATATCATTTGTGCGAATACATTTTTGCACGTTTACCATGCGTGGATTTTCTGGTTTTTTTGTACCGTCAAAGTATTTCTTTAATGGTGCAACACCTGCATTAATCCACAGCAATGTTGGATCGTTTTGGGGAATCAACGATGACGAAGATTCAATTGCGTGTTTTTTTGAGGCAAAAAAACTTAACCATATCTCTCTTATTTCACTTGCTTTCATACTACTCCTCCATCTTTAATAAAATAAAACGCCCTTAGAAATATCTAAGGACGAATAATCGCGGTACCACCTTAGTTCTGGATAAATCCAGCACTCAATTGTCGTTAAAGCCGACTTACTTTTTGCTCCCAAACAGCGTTCATTGCTACCCATCTTTGCTTGCACCAACCGCAAAGTCTCTTTAAATGAGTTGACAATTACTCCTTTTGTTCATCGCAAATCTATTGTATCATAGGTTTATCAAGTTGTAAAGCGTTCATTGATTTCCATTTTATAATGTAATATTCCTTCTTCCAAATAGGGGCCCTCAATGACTTTAAAACCAAACCTCATATAATACTCTTTTAAGTACGCTTGTGCGGAAATAACGATTTTTTGATCACTATAATCAGCTAGAACACGTTTGATCAATTTTGATGCATAGCCCTTTTTTCGTTCACTAAGCTTCGTTACAACCCGACCAAAGTGAAAATAATCGTCAATCACATCAGGTGCTATTACTCTTAGGTAGCAAATTATCGCTTGATCTTTCATGATGAAATAGTGAACTGCATCTTGATCAAAAAAATCGGTGTCTGTATAAAGGATCTTTTGCTCGGTAACGAAAACCTCTAATCTTAAATTTAGTATTTGATATAACTCATCGTTGGTCAATTCAGAAAATTTTTTAATGTTTAAGTCCATATTTAAATACCGCTGGAGCACCTAGTGTTGCCCATAATGAAATGGAAAAATAATTAAAGAAATCATTCCATCTTCCACTTGGCAATACTACTTTAAATAATAAGTAGATTCCCACAATACCAACAAAACCAATTAACACTTTAAGAATTTGTTGTCCTAGTGGCTGTTTTAACTTAAAGTTGATTGCGGTTTTTTCAAAATAATAACCAATAACAAAACCAATATATCCACCAGCAGCCAATGGCACCAAACTGTTTCTTAAGAAAACCATCAAGCCAAGAAAAATCGGAATAAAGAATAGTGCATATAGATGTTCTTTATCATTTGTTTTATCAATCATTTTGAAAATAAGGCAAGTGATGATAATCCCCAGTACTAATCCAGCAATTACATCAGTAATGTAGTGCTGAGCTAGATACATTCGACTGATTGGAACCAGAATCATTATGATAATACTGAAAATCATTACAGTTTTTTTACCTTTTTTCTTCGCTTCATCGATCATGCTGTAACCTAAAACAGCTGCATTTTGACTGTGTCCGCTTGGAAATGAATAACCTTCTGTATGCACGCCCGGCAAGACTGGTTTTAAGACTGGCATGTTTGGCTCAGTAATACCTGGCTTTGTATATGGACGATCAATTTTTACAGTCATTTTGACCGCTAAATTAATAATGCTTCCTAATAAAAAACTAATCGTTATCTTAAAAGCGAACCTTTTATCATAAACCCAGAAAATAACAACTGCAATAAAAATAAAGATTATCTGATCTCCGATTTGAGTAATAAGATAGAAGAACCAGTCTAAGATATCATTTCTAATATTTTGCAAAAACCTAATGATTTCAATGTTCATATTATTTCTCTTCCTTTATCGATTTTCTTAATTTTTGTTCCTCAGCTCTTGAAATTCGAAAATGGGTATATTCGTTTGGGATTTGCCAATGGTTGTTTTCATCCAAATATCCGCTTAATCTAAGCTGATTAACAATATGCTTACCCATCATGTACCCATACTCAGCTTTTTCACGGACAACTTCCGGTTTAAAACTGATTGGATCAAACGAAATCTTGTTAAATAAGTAGTTTGTTTTCATATTGATGATGAAAACATTTTTATCCTTGAATTTGTTGGGACTGAATCTTAAATGAATCGGAACAGCAAAGATGATATTGCAGCCTTGTTCAATTAGAGGTTCAACAGGACAATTGTCCATTACACCACCATCAATATATTGCTCTCCATCAACTTCGGTTGAGCCAAAGAGAATTGGAATTGATGATGAAGCCAAGACCGCTATTCTGGGATCATCAACTTCTTGCAGATTAAAGACCTCTTTTTCAAAACGACGAAACAGCAACTGATCGATTAAACGCCCTTTACGTATTTTTGTCGCTACAACATGACTTTCAAATCTACTTTTTCTTACTTCACTTAATGATACTTCCTTTGATAGGACTTTAAAAAGCTTGTGAATATTATATAATCCGTGTCCATCCTCTTTTAGACGATCCATTCCTTTTCCATAAATTTCGGAGTTAGAAATTTTCTCCCATGTTTCGATCATCTTTTCATAATCAAAGTTAGCCATGACCATTAATGTGTTGACTGCTCCAATTGAAGTTCCGGTAATGCTTTCGACTTGTTTTAAGATCTTTTCTTCATATAAGGCTTTTAAGATACCGATTTGGTAACTGCCTCTAGAACCACCACCACCTAGAGCAAGACCAATTTTAATATTATCCTGGATATTATTCATCTTAATCACTTATCAATATCTTTCTTTTTGCAGTTTTTTAAGTCTTAGATTTTGATCCTTTTCTTTCAAACTTTCTCTTTTATCATAATCTCTTTTACCTTTTGCCAAAGCAATCTCAATTTTGGCCAAACCTTCTTTTAAATAGAGGCTCAACGGAATTACTGTTAAACCTTTCTCTTTTGTTTGACTAAAAAGTTTGATTGTTTCTTTTTTATGCAGCAATAGAATTCTCGTTCTTGTTTCATCATGGTTAAAACGATTGCTATAATCGTATTTAGCAATATGCATATTATGAATCATTGCTTCATTGTTTTTAAATGTAACAAATGCATCATTAATATTAACTTTTCCTTGGCGAATCGACTTAATTTCACTTCCTAGCAGTTTCAGTCCTGCTTCATGCTTTTCGAGAATGTGATAGTCGTGTCTTGCCTTTTTGTTTTGTACTATTACTTTCATATTTATTTCCTTTTTTTGCATCTACGATTCCAAAATCCATTTGATGGTCTCTTAGATCAACACTCAATAATTCAACTTTAAT
>JBAYPP010000037.1:0-9204 GCA_041677585.1 Acholeplasmataceae bacterium | reverse complement strand
TCAACAAATACAACTTCATCAAGCCAGATGTCATATTCTAAGCAATAGAGGAGCATTGCTGTGCTGTCTTTACCTCCCGATAACGATAAGACAAAGTATTTATCCCTTTGTTCATCATTTGGCTTCCATACTGGCTGGCCCATCACCCAGCTTTCAAACGGGTCGGGCGCCATCATATAAACAGTCCATTTATTCATTTTATTTACCCCTTAACTTTAAATATGATGCTTTTATTACTTGATGATATCTATAATCAATCACTCTAATGTAAAAAGCTTTTTGGAGTTCTGTTAGCCCTTCTTGAATGTTAATAAATTTATTAATTTTATCTAAATCTATTTTATGATATATTCTTTCTAATGCCTTGTTACAATCTTCAAATCTTAAACTATTGATAACTTCAAAATATGAACTTTTAATTCTACCTAATCGTATTTGAGATGTTGGATACTTATATGTGATTTCTTTTAATTTGTTTTCATCTTCAAGGACTTCTTTTAATAATTCATCTGAGTTTCTTCTTGGGAATAATGATGAACCATTATCAAAAACTGGGGCAAATCTATATGATTGATCTTTTTTTATAAATCCCCAGTTAGCTCCATGTCGATCAAAATTTCCGATTAATGCATCGATAATATACATATTCCAAAACTTTTCAATCACCTCAGAAATATTCGTTATTTTGGCGTTTTCCTGCAACATATGAGTAATGTCTTCATATGTATAGTGATACAACTCTTTATCTCGTTCTAATGAAGATTCTCCCACACCATTAAAGGGTACAAATGTTTCTCCATCTTCATTAAAATCTTTACAAACGACAACAGATCGACCTTGATAAGTACCCAACATCGTTATTTGTGCGGATTCCCCTATCAAATTAAAAATATTAGATCCAATATGCTCAGAAATATGATTGTTGATAAGTCCAGTTTCAGAATTCTTCTGAAATTTGACAATATAGTTTTCATCATCTATTATTATCCCAAATTTTTCTTCCGAGCCCGTATATATATGATTATTCTTAGGATATATGCCAAAGTCTTTCATAGTATCACTTCCGTGTTATAATTTTGACACTATTATTTTAACTCATATTTGTAATTGTGTCAATACCGTTGGATAATTTTGATACTCACTGTCTGATTTTCAATATCAAAGGCTGAAAATTTAAGTCCTAGTATTTCCTCTTTTCTAAGTACCAATTACCTATTGATGCCAATTTTGGTGCTGATTACACAAGATCAAGCAGTAATTGTATCACTAATTGCTCTTTAAGAGTTTTTTATTACCTCAGCAGATTATGAGACTAAATGCCATGTAAATTCGTTTTTTTTGTGTAAAAATTCATTTATAGATGAAAATTAACAAGAGAGTCACAACCTGAACTATCTTGTTTTCCAATCATTTATTTCCTTATATAAATGAGATATAAAGTATGCAAACAATACTCAAAAAAAGCTTTAGTCTTGGGCATAAAAAGAAAAAAGACATCCAACTGGGATGTCTCATATATGCATTTTGAGTTGATTCGATATCCATTTGTAAAAACTCCGCCATTACTTCCAACCAATCTATAATTATAATGACCAATCAATTGGTTTTATTTGTTTTGAGATTAAATACTGATTTGCTTTTGAAAACGGTTTGGAGCCAAAGAATCCTTGGTGTGCCGATAAAGACGATGGATGTACCGATTCAATAACAAAGTGATTTTGATGATGAATCAATCGCTTGTAACTTCTGGCGTGACTACCCCATAAAATAAAGACAATCGGCCGATCAAGTTCAGCAATCTGTTTTAAAATGTTTTCTGTAAATGTTTCCCACCCTATTCCCTTATGACTTAATGCTTTGTGTGCTTCAACTGTCAAAATAGTATTAAGTAGTAAAACGCCTTCTTGAGCCCATTTCTTTAAGTTGCCTGTCTTTGGTTCAGTTAAATTAAGATCGTCCTTTAACTCTTTAAAAATGTTTTTTAAACTGGGAGGATAGGGCTTATTTTCAACGCTAAATGCCAATCCATGTGCTTGATGATCATCATGATAAGGATCTTGACCAATAATCACCACTTTAATGGCTGAGATCGGAGTCTGATTCATAAACGAAAAACGTTTTTCACTCGGTGGAAAAATTGTTTTCGTTCTCGCTTCACTCTTAATAAAATTGATTAATTTTTTATAATACTCTTTTTGAGCTTCCGTCTCAATGATTTGTTTCCAGGTGATCATCTTTGTCATCCTCTTTTTTATGCTTCAAAAATTTAAATATCGTATAAATTATACCAATATTTAAAGCAATAAGACCTAATAAAACGGGATTTCTGAAAATATTTTGAATGATTAGAATTAAATGTCCAATCCAAGGTATTTTGAATGCATATTTACCAATTACATCTTCATAAGTGATTTCTACCTTTACTTTGTTTTTATCTAACCACTGTTCATCATAATTCTCTGTATTTAAATGTCGATGTCCTTGTGTCTTATAAATGATTTTTCCATCTTTTTCTTGAATATCACCAATATAATGTGTAACAACAACTTTACCGAAAAATCCATTTTCTTCAACATACGTTTCAAAAGTGATGATATCGCCTTTATTTAAGTTTTTTTCTTTGACTTTGTAGGCAAAAACCACATCATTGGTCATTAAATACGGTTCCATGCTCGGTGTACCCACTCGAAACCCTTTAACAAAAAAAACATTAATTGTTTGCTTGTGCGTAGCAAAGGTACTAAAGACAATATAAGTACCTAAAATTAATGTGATGGTATAAAAAATAATTGCTTTGATGATTGTTCTTCTTTTCATGTTATTATTTTCTTGTCTTAATAAAGCCGTAATACAAAGAAACTGACAATATAAAACTCGCTATTGTGACAAAAATATATCCTTCAGTTTGGCTTGAAACATAAACCATCTTACCAAGCAATTTGGCTGATCCGTCATAGATGCCTTTGGCATCATCAAATGAAATAGCTTCTGTTTCCGTATAGTATTGCATAATAGCAATCTTCAACTTTTTGTTTTCTTCATCAACAGAAATGATTTGAGCAACCCATAAATAATCTTTACCGTCGGTTTCTCTTACATTTTGGACAATGATCTTTTTACTGACATACGACTGGTCAATCTTTGTTTGATCAATTGCTTTAAGTCTTAGAATATCTTCTTGCAATGTCAGCTGGTCTCCATCTGAATCAACTTCCTGGTCAAATAGAATACCTTCTAATCGAGTTACACCATAAAAGCTTAGACCGTCATCCTTGCTAAAGACAATGATGCTGATGCCGATTAGGTGGACCAATAAGATAAGACTAAAAAGACTGAAAAAGATAACTTTCCAATTTGTTTTTGCCGATTTATGAAAAAAGCCTGAATTGACTTTTTCTTGTGTATGTTCTATTCTTCTTCTCTTTTTATCTTTTCGAGACATGATTACTCCTCGGGCAAGTTTTTATTTTGTTTTTTGTTTTCTTTAATCAAATAGACAATACCAATAATGATTAAACCATTGACTATTAAAACAGCAATACCATAAATACTGCCAATAAAGCCAGTTACAGCACCAACATAAGGTACTCTTGATTGAACAATACCAACATACATATCTTCTGTAACATTCCAAGGAAAAGACATCACTTGTCCTGTTGAATGAACGTGATAGTATTCTGGATTAGGTCTTGCCATAATCGAATAGGCTTTAACACCATCAGAGTCACCATAACCCTTAAGATTAAAAACGATGATGTCTCCTTTGTCAAGTTCATCAAAAGGCTTGTGTTTAACCAATAACATATCCGAACGATCAAGTGTTGAATCATAACCCGTTAAAGCTTGGTATGAACCCACACCAATGATGTTCATTGATAGTTTAGGTATGTATAAGACCATGATGATAAATAAAACTATTAGACCAATTAAACTCCAAAGTGTTATGGTCATAATCTTTTCTTGTTTGGTTGATGTTTGTTTTTCCATATTAACCTCTACTTAAGTTAGTGACTGCCATTTTGTTGAATCAGTGCCTGGTATTACATTGGTAACTTCTGTTAATGCCCTATAGGCAGTATGATTGTAAAAGACGACACTATCTTGTTTATAAACATTATACCACTGATAATCAATAATTCCCAACCTGTTCCATGCATTTTGTGCATCACCTGGAGCATTTTGGTTGGCTCTTTCCGCATCAACGACTTGATAAACCGCATCATCTATGATAACAACATCATGAAGTTCATAGCTATTAGTTTCAACATAGTTCAGCGTATCAAGTTGATTCCATGCGTTTTTTATTGCACCTGGGAGACTATTATTAGCATTTGTCTCATTAACAACTTGATAAACCTTGTTTTGATAAATGACAATTTCATGGATCTTATAGTTGTTGTTTTCAATATAGTCTAGTGTATCAACACGTTGCCATGCACCTTTAACTTCACCTGGCTTCGTAGATGCCAATGAGGCGTCTAATAAGCGATAAAAATGATCGTCTTCATCTTTAACAATTTGACCAACTTGATATGTTTCAGATGCATTCCAAAGTGGATTGGATGAAATGAGTTCCCATACATTATGAGCACCAGGAACATTGGATGCAGAAGCATACCATTGATTGCGATAAACTGATCCATTATGAAGCACATAAGTATGTGTTGTTGGATAAATGACTGGTTTCCATAAATGTTGATTTTCTAAAGCTCTCCATTGTGCACTGTTACTAAAGTTTGGTTCGACACCATGATCATTGTCAGCCACAATACGTAAATAGTATTGGTTGTTATGTCTTGCTATTGAGTTAACTGGGAAATGCATATACTGATCGTAATCAATTGTGCCTAATCTGTGCCATGTACTGTTTGTATTTGGCTGATAGCCATTTGGATTATGCGGTTTAGCGATGTAGTATGCTTCGGTTTGCTCGTGATAAACGACATTGTTCAATACGTAATAATTAAAACCTTTGTATTCTAATGATAACTGGAAAAACGGAGCGTTGTACGGTGTACCTTTGCCGGGATAGTCGTTTGAACTCGTTTGTTTTGTTGTTATAAAGAAATTCCCTTCATGATAAACAACTATGCTCTCTGAATAAGTATTTCCTGAAACATAAAGAACGACACCTGCAGGTAAAGACGTCACGTAATCCCATTCGCCAATACTAAGACTCTGGTTTGAATTTTGATTGCTTCCTAATACGTTTGAGGCCCAATACGCATAGGTTGTTGTATTAAAGAGCAAAACAATAAAAATCATCAATAAAATGATTGAAAATCTTTTAGTCGAGCGATTCATTTTCATTGTTTCACATCCTTCCTGAAAGAAAGGCGGCTTTCAGGATTGAGGGCCGCCCAGTTGTTTTCTAAGTTAGTTTGATGATTTAAATTATGATGCTGGAGTAATTGTTGGTTTAAATTTGAATGTAATTGTAATTTCTTTCCCCTGAATTGCATCATAAATAGCTTTTGTGGTTGGTTCATCAAGTGTTACTGTTACAGTAACTGTTCCAGTTGCTACGTCATCAGCATCAACGACAAGATTAGATACCATTTGCGTGATAGTTACTTTAACCAAATCACTGTGATCTTCTGCATCTTCGATAACTGCATCATATGTAGTTTCTATTGACACTTGAGTTCCTGGAGCAAATACATTTTTATCTAATGTAACTGTAAACGTGATAGACACTGATTTTGTTGTGCCTTCTGGATTAGTCCACTCTTTACCATTTATTAATGCTGGAACCAGTTTATCAGTTCCAATTTCTGAATTATTAACTGAAAGTGTTAACTGAACTTCTTCTCCAGAACCGATATTAATTACAACATCCTTTGTTGGTGTGTTTACACTAACTGTTCCTGCCCAATAGGCATATGTAAATCCACTTACGACTAATGCTAATAATAGCAAGAATCCTACTACTAATTTTCTTTGTTTTTTCATTTTTTCTCTCTCCTGTTTTTTCTTTCTCTTTTTTAATTTTGTTTAGGTTCTATTTTAAACCTTAATGTTATTTCTACTTCTTTGCCCTTGATTGTATTGAATGCCAATTCTGCATCATCAACGTTTGCCTCTTTCCCTGTTTCTGCCGCCTCAATTGCATCTACAGGTTCCAATAAACGAACGATAATCTTGATTCTTGCAGTCTCACCATCAAAATCAATGACTTTTCTTCCTACTTCGTCAACAATGGTAACTTCAACTAAATGAGCATAAACAGTTGAACCACCAATTTTGACATTAACTGCCTCGACAACTAAGTTCATGATTTGAATCAGTTCACGATCGGTAATGCTGATTTCGTATTCAAAATGAACCTCATCAACTTCACCCTTCCAAAATGCATATCCCCTTGGAACCAAAGTACCTTTGAATGCTGGACTGATGTCTATCACATTCATTTCTACTTGGTCTTCATTGCCCAAAGTGATTGTTACATTGTTAGTCGTGGTGACTTCATTCCAATACCTAATGGCCAAAGTAGTCGTAAATCCTAATGCGATGATTAACACTGATATCGCAATAAGGTTTACTGCACTAATTTTTTTCAGCGTCATCGCCTCCAATCGACACGCATTGCTACTGGTTAAAAATAAAAGCGAGATTGACATCACATGATAAAACTTACTTATAAGTAAGTATCGTGTAATGACAACTGGCTACCATTTCAGGCCCTTTAGCTTTGTGTCCTTAGGTTTCCCTAAGTTTGCCTTTTAACATTTACTATGCAAGCCTAGTTTGACTTGCTAAATCATGATATCAAAAAGAAAAAAGATTGTCAAGAAATTAAATAACAAACCCTGATTATTTGTTCATTTTTGCAAAAATAGAAAGAATTAACGTTTAATATACCCTTTTTGTGTTCTTTTTTTGGTTACCTAATCCTTCGTTTCAATGTTTGCACCAACTATTTTCATACTCTTTAAATACAAATAAAAACAGAAACAATTGAACTAACAATAATTTCTGTCATTTTTAAAACTAATGGTTCTAAAGGAAACTCTTTTCGTTTTTTATTATGCTTTATTTGATTAAATCGGCCAATTTTTGAATTGTTCTAACAAGTTGGGCCGTATAACCCATTTCATTGTCATACCAAGCCATAACTTTAACTAATTGTTTGCCATCAACAGTAACAATTTGCGTCGTATGGGCATCATAAATCGCACCATATCTTGATCCGATTACGTCAGATGAAACGATTGGATCAATTGAATACTTCATTGATTCATTTGCAGCATTCTTAAATGCCTTGTCAATTTCAGCAAATGTAACTTGTTTCTTTAACTCAACCGTTAAGTCAACGATTGAACCGGTAACCGTTGGAACACGAAGTGCAGTACCATCTAGTTTTCCATTTAGCTGTGGCAGGACAAGACCGATTGCTTTTGCTGCTCCCGTTGAACTTGGAATAATATTCTCTGCAGCTGCTCTACCTCTTCTTGACAAAATACCCTTACTATGTGGTTGATCCATTAATGATTGGTCATTTGTATAAGCGTGAACTGTTGTCATGAATCCTTTTTCAATACCAAAATTATCATCTAATACTTTAGCTATTGGAGCTAAACAGTTGGTTGTACATGAAGCTGCACTAATGATATCTTCCGTGCCATCTAAAGTGTCATCATTAACGTTATAAACGATTGTTTTAACATTGCCTTTTGCGGGTGCACTAATAACAACCTTCTTTGCTCCTGCTTCTAGATGCCATCCGGCCTTTTCTTCATCAGTAAAAAAGCCTGTACATTCTAAAACAACATCAACACCTAATTTTTTCCATGGTAAGTTTTTTGGATCTCTTTCACTATAAATCGGAATCTTTCTGCTGCCATCAACTAAGTCTGTCCCTAAAAATGTTATATCATCTTGCTTAAAAGGACCTTGAGCTGTATCATATTTTAATAAATATGCTAATGTTTCTGCATCAGTTAAATCATTGATACCTACAATATCAAATTGCTTGTCTTCTGACATCAAGCGATATGCAAGACGTCCAATGCGGCCAAATCCGTTGATTGCTACTTTAATTGCCATAATTTAACCCTCCTCGGTTATTTATTTTCACCTTTATTTTACCATTTTTTGGCCCGATTTCAAATCATTTTGACTGCGATGGCAATGTAAACGTTTTTACTTTATTTTAAAGGCATTCTTTGATATAATAAGTGATATAAAAAGAATGTTGGGAGGATTGTATGACCAAGAATACCGAAATCGAGTTTAAAACCGTCATTCCATACGAGAAATATAAAGAGTTGATGGCTCTTTTTGATCTATACAATATTGAATATAAACAGACCAACTATTATTTTGACACGGATGACAATAGCCTAGAATCTAGTCATATTGTCTTAAGAATCAGACAGAAAAGCGATAATTACTTTAAACTAACTTTAAAAAGTCAAGGTGTAGAAAAGGCTTATGAAAATCATCTTTTAATTACCAAAGATAAGGCCGAAGAGTTACTAAAAAATGGTTTTCATACTAAAGATTTTTTTGATCAGATTGATTATTTTGTGACTTACAAGGTAAGTCTGGAAAATTTGCGTGCTTCTTTTCCTTATGAATCTGGCAAGTTATTTGTTGATCGCTGTGACTACTGTGGTCAAACAGATTATGAAATTGAATATGAAGTTAATGATTATCATCAAGGTAAAAGAGACTTCTTGAAGTTCTTAGAAAAACATAACATTGTCTACGAACAGACAAAGCGTAAAAGCGAACGAGCCTTTGCGTGTAAACGATAACAGTACAAACAAAAGCGATCGAGAAAAATCAATCGCTTTTTTTAATCCATTCAGTTCTTAAAATACCATAGCTAACGGAGTCCCAATACTTATCATTATAGTATCGAACTTGTCTAATCTGGGCTTCTTTGATTAATCCTAGTTTCTCACTTAATCTCATCATGCCTATATTACCTGACCAAGTGGTCAAACCAATCTTTGGCAAATCACGATAGAGATCAAACATTTCAGCAATCCAAAGCTTTAATGCCTGGTAACCAATGCCTTTGTTCCAAAGGCTTGAATCAAAAATCGAAATTCCTACTTCTAACCACTTTTTTAAGCCTTTATCACTAAAGTATGCATTAACCGTTCCAATTATTTTTTGCTTGTAAACAATTGCTTTGCGATGCTTTCCGTTGATTAAATGTTGGCTATCCTTAATGAACATTTCTAAACTAGGTAT
>JBAYPP010000036.1:0-9424 GCA_041677585.1 Acholeplasmataceae bacterium | reverse complement strand
GCGTCAATCATCGACCTGGCAGTGTCTCTAGTGTTTGAACGATCAATTTTAAAACATGCAATCGACTCTAACCATTGTTTTAAGACGGGAATTTTATAGAGAGCAGATTTTGGTGTGAATGTTGTTGGTCTTTTGATAATTTCCAAAATCAATAGAGGATCAACATATGATTTGTGGTTTGCATAAATTGTCAGTCTTCCCGTTTTTGGTACATTTTCTTTTCCTTCGACTTTGATTGACAAATGTAGTAAAAATCGATTCGCCCAAAAAGCCAAGCTTCTCGTTACATAGTGCTTGTAGCGGTTATTAGGCTTAGATAGCATGACAAACGGCAAGTGCAGAACAATGATCAAAATCACGGCTATAACAGCAATGAAATAACCCAAAACAAACCAAACCGGAAGTAGATATAAACTATCGACAATTGTTGTAAAAAAGTAAATAATCAATGTCCAGCATGCAAAAAATAGCAATGTAATCATTATTTAATCCTCTCGTAATAGGCAAATATAAGTTGATCATCCAACTCTTTTTCAATTAACTTAAAATCAGATAAATCATATTTGGGAAAATAGACATTACCTTGATGACGATTTAAAATATAAGTTATTCTTAATCGATCGGCATACGGAAAACATAATCCATATATTGTACTTCCGCCCGTAATGATAATATTCTCTTTTGTCTTTTTAATAAAGTTCACAACATCTTTGACTGTTTCAACATTTTTTGCGGTTATCTCTTTTGAGGTTGCAACATAGATTTTTTTAAACGGCAATGCTCTTCCTTCATAATACCCCTTTAACGATTCATAGGTCTTGCTGCCCATTAAAACAGTTTTGCCATGAGTGTGTTCCTTGAAATAGGCAAGATCTTTAGGATAATGCCATGGCATCTTTAAATCTCTTCCAACCAGTTTGTTTTCATCCATTGCCCAAATCATTTCAATCATATAGCCACCTCACCTTTAATTGCGTCATATGGATTATAATTTATTAATTCAAAATCGTCAAAAGTAAAGTCTTCAATATTTTTAACATTTGCATTGATTTTCATTGTCGGCAAGCTTCTTGGCACTCTTGAAAGCTGCAGTTCAATTTGCTCAAAGTGATTGCTATAGATATGTGCATCACCTAAAGTGTGAACAAATTCTCCAACTTCATAACCGGTTACCTGAGCAACCATCATTAAAAATAAGGCATACGAAGCAATATTAAAAGGAAGTCCTAAAAATATATCAGCGCTTCTTTGATAAAGCTGAAGTGAAAGTTTATTATCCGCAAGGTAAAATTGAATCAAGGTGTGACAAGGCGGTAACGCCATGTTGTTAATTTCGGCCGGATTCCAAGCGGAGATGATCATTCTTCTAGAATTTGGATTGCTTTTTAATTCATCAATCAAAAACTTGATTTGATCAACACCATTAAAATTACGCCACTGTGCACCATAAACAGGACCCAAATCACCATGTTTTTGGGCAAATTCAGTATCCTCTTTGATCTTTTTGACAAAGCTTTTTAAGTCTTCGTTTTGATAGTCAACGCTTTTTTGGTAAACGGCATAGGGCCACTCATTCCAAATCCTAACGCCATTGTCAACTAAATATTTAATATTCGTGTCACCTTTAATAAACCAAAGCAACTCATGAATAACGGATTTTAGATGCACCTTTTTTGTTGTCAACAAGGGAAATCCTTCGCTTAAATCAAAACGCATTTGATAACCAAAAACGCTTTTGGTCCCTGTTTTTGTACGATCCATTTTATCAGTGCCTTGTTTCATAACATGGCTGCATAAATCTAGATATGCCTTCATCTTATCAGTCCTTTATTATTTTGCTAGTTCGTATAATGCCTCGGTGTAAATGATTGTTGCTAAAATCAAGTCATCTAAATCGATAAACTCATTTTTTTGATGAATAAACGTTGGCTTTCCTAAAAAATGTGGTCCAAATGCCAAGACGTTGGGAATTGCTCTTGCAAATGTTCCGCCGCCAATTGTAATTGGTTTAGATGCATAATCGTTTGTATGCTTTTGATAAACAGACATTAATGTCTTTACTAATTCAGAATTGGGGTCCTTGTACAATAATAACTGGTGCTTGTCAACCGTTACAGTAGCATTAAATGGCTTAATAGCGGTCTCTATTTTAGTTTTAATCTCATCTAAAGTGATTCCATTTGGATAGCGTAAGTTTAAGACAATACGATAGTTTCCGTCTTCATAGTTAATGACGCCAAAATTGTTTGTCAGTGGTCCCATTTCCTCATCATGAAATGACACGCCTAGTTTTTCACCTCTAACATCGTGAATCAATAATTGATTAACAAAATCAGTCAATTCGTTTTGTATTTTAAGATAGTTGAAAAACTCAAATAAACGGTCAATGGCATTTTTACCAAACTCCGGAGTGGAGCCATGAGCACTAATTCCGCTTACTTCTACTAATAAATGGTCATTTTCAAGTACGCATTTGCCTTCATACTCTTTTGCTTTAATGAACTCAGTAAATGCTTTAGCGTACTCTTCATTTCTTGTTAATTTTGCTCTAGCAAAATCAGGCACCATATTATCCCTAAATCCGCCTTCAATTGCCAAAATATCGTTTTTAGTGGCTTTACCGTCAATGTATAATCTAGTAATTCCTTTTTCCGCATAAATTAATGGGAAATCAGCATCGGGAATAAAGCCAGAAACAGGCACTTCAGGATAGACACTAAAATAATGTCTAACACAACGCCATGCCGTTTCTTCATCACTGCCTAAAATTAGTTTAATTCTTTTTGATAATGGAACATTTAACTCTTTTAAAATTTTTAAAGCATAATAAGCAGCCATTGTTGGCCCTTTATCATCTTCAGTGCCACGACCATACATTTTATTGTTATGTATTTCAGCACCATATGGTGGGTAATCCCAATTGTTACCGGCTGGAACAACATCCAAGTGACCAATCATTGCGACATAATCTTTTTGATTGCCGTATTCAATGTGACCAGCATAACCATCCAAATTAACCGTTTCAAAGCCATCGTTTTTACCAACGTTTAGCATTAAGTCTAACGCTTCACGGTTTCCTTCACCAAAGGGTGCGCCCTTACGATTTGGATCAAAAGTGGTCAACTCAGAGTTAATCCGAATCAACGCCTGTAGGTCTTTAATTAAATCCTCTTTTCTTTTTAATACTTCTTTTTTAAAATCGATCTTCATATTATTCATCTCCCTTTTTCTATTTTAGCATAGAATAGCGAAAAGGGGAGGTAATAACCGACTTTTTTAACCGATTTTTCCAGACTTATTAAATTATCATTCTTCCATAACTTCTTTTGTTTTATTCGCGGAAGATAGGAATGTAATTCGTTCAGCAACGACTTCTAAAACAGTGTAACTCTTGTCTTCTTCTTTTTCATATTTCCATGTTTGCAGTCTTCCCTTTAAAGCAATCATAACACCTTTTTTGCAATAAGTCTCAATGCTTGTCGCCAACCCCTCCCAGAGGGAACAGCGAATAAAATCAGTATCATATGAGCCTTCCATATTTTTAAAACCTCTCTGGACAGCTAAAGTAATATCGCCCACCTTTTTACCGTCTGCTAAAATCTTGATTTCTGGGTCTCTAGTCAACCTGCCTACTAAAACAACTTGATTTAACATAATAATTCTCCTTTTTAGATGATTCTAAACCAAAAATGATTAATAAAAAAATAGCCCTTAATAAAACAAGTGCTATTTACTATTGCAATTTTATGAAGTTTCGATTATCTAAAATCAATTTATTAAAATCGTTTATAGATCCTAGAGCTTATTTTTCAACTTTTGATAATTTAGGCTTTATATAAATCAAACTTGCCATATTTTGCTTTTTAATCTTCCTTGCGAACTCAATCACATATTCGTAAGTAATACTTTGCTGAATGTCTAAGACATCATACAATGGAATCCTTTTATGCAAGTAACTTGCATAAAGCATCGCCTTACGATCAACATTGTTTAGTAGGTAAATAAATTGGCCGATAAAGCTTCTTTTGTTGCGTTCAAAAGCAGATTGGGAAATATATTCTTCAAAATTAAAGATAATATTTGCAATTGCTTTCTTTAGTTTTGATGGGTATTTTGTTTCCGCATAAAACGCTATAAAAAACGCATTATGTTCCTGGTTTGCACCACAATGAAACTGACTGTTTATTAACTTTTCCTCTAGCAATTGCTGATATGTTGAAGATGATTTACCAAATAATAGATTTAGCAAGATTTGTGCTGCAATATGTTCCTTAATCGCCTCGGTTGTCTTTTTCGGTGAAGTTAGTTTAAAGCCGAGCATTAATTTAGGTGAAAACACAGGCATCTGTTTTACTTCATGTTTTTTGACAACACTCTTTGGTTCTTTCGGATAAAAGATCTTAAATTTAGCTGCTTTTACGTTATTGTTTTGATCATATGTATGAAAGAAATCCCTCAACTCTTTGATATCAACGTTGCCAGCGATAACTAAAATGCGCTGATTAAACTGGTAAAACGTTTCATATATGCGATTTAAGGTCTCTTTATCGATTTCTTGAATACTTTTCTTGGTTCCGCCAATATCATGCTTAATCGGATGATTATGATACATGTTTTCATATAGATTATTGGTCATAACTGTATCGATATCGTCTAAATACATATCAAGTTCTTCAGCAATTATCTGTTTTTCAACTGCAATATTTTCATTAGTGAAATGAGGATTGTCAATCATTTCTAACAACAATTTTAAGCCTGGCAATAAACCATTTGTTGTTTTAAATAAGTAGGCCGTTTCAGTATAGCTAGTCATTGCGTTAGCATCCAAACCCAAACTAGAAAAAAGCGAAAAAGCATCTTCTCCATTTGGCATAGCGAAAATTTTGTGCTCAAAAAAATGAGCACTTCCGGCCGGAATGGTTTCAATCTTTTCATCAACAATGAACTGTAGTGCAAGTCCACCAAAGGGAACACTTAAAGTCACAAATGTCGATAAAAATGGTTTATCCTTTGGCAGTATATGAACTTGCATTCCGTTTCTTAGTTTGATTTGATAAACCGTATCATCAAATCGTCTATTATAGATTGTCTTCATCGGTCTCACCTTGTAAAACATATAGTGTTTCAAACTCTAGTGCATTAGCAACAACTTCTAGATCTTTTTTTGTTACTGAATTGATCTTGTCAATCCGTTTTTCCAATGTTAAAACCGGCGGAAACAATGCTGACGAAAAGGCTCGTTTTGTTTGAAATGACTGCATATCAAAACTTGATTTCAAGCTGTGAATCTGGTTTTCCTTAGCTTCATTTAACTCTTCTTCAGTAATACCCGCAGTAACGAGATGATGAACAACGCCCCTAATTGCCGCAATTGATTTATCTCTTTCTTTCTGATTAACGCCAGCATAAATAACAATTGAGCCTTGCATATTGTTGTAAATAGAGTTGATTGCGTAACATAGGCCCATTTCTTCTCTAATGATTCGAAATAAACGACTATTGGCATAGCCACCTAAAATGGTATTAAACAATATTGCCGCATCATTTAATTCATCTGTTCTCAAAATTGGGAGACGATATCCCAAATATAACAACGCTTGGTTCATTTCCAAACGATCAATATGGGTTTTTGTTCTACTCTTTCTTTTGACCACTAAAGTGGGTTTAACGTTGTTACTGTTGCTTTCAGTAAAGGTTGAATTTAATTCAGTTATCAATTCTTGACTGAATCTTCCGTTAAAGACATAACTTCTAGGGGAGTCATTAAAAGCATCAATTACCTGATTCAGTGAATCATAACTCATTTTTTTGACATCGCTTAACCGGCCGCCAACTGAAATCTTATTTTCGCTTTCAACATAAAAATGTTGTGAAAAGTTTTGAAAGCCATAAGCCTGTTTGTTTTCCTTCAGTGTTTGCCATCTTTCAATTAGGTTTCTTTTCTCTTCTTCAAAAATCGATGCTGATAAATTATGCTTTGGATTAACAACCGCCTTAAACAAATTAACAATTTGATCAAAATAAGTTGGATCATCAACAAAATTCGGATGAATACAAGTCAAGATAATCGAGGTGATATACAAGTTTCCAATCACTTCTGATTGCACGCTAAAATAAGCTTCATAAAGGTTCTCTAAATATTCACTCATTTCCCGTTTGGTTTTGATCTTTTCGGTTTGATTAACGAGTAAATACGGCAAAACACGGCGATATGATCGCCATGTAATTTCATCTTCTTGTGTTGTATAAACTGCCAATTGAATTGTTTTAAAATCTTGATTTAAAATGATCATTAGATACTATATAAAGCAATTTCCATCATTTTTGTAAATGCTTCCTGCCTTTCGATTGCAGTGGTTGCTTCCTGTGTAACAAGCGAGTCTGAAACCGTTAATAAACAAGCTGCCTTTTTATTTAACGCTTTTGCATTTGCAAATAATGCAAATGACTCCATTTCAACTGCTACTGCACCTTGCTTTTCATAAATATCTTGATACTCATTTGGATTTAGACGATAAAATACATCTGATGAGTGAATTGTCTTGACATGAAGAGGGATATTATGCTCGTTTGCTACTTTGATCAGACGGTTATTCAAACTCTTACTCGCTGATAATTTTTTACGTCCAGTGACTCCCATCGTTTTTGCGTAGCTAGACTCTGAATAAACATCTTTTGCCAAAATTACATCATATAATTTGAGTTCATCAGTATACGCTCCGCACGAACCAATCCGAATAATCTTTTCAACATCGTAATGCTTAAACAATTCATAGCTATAAATACCAATACTTGGCATTCCCATACCAGAACCCATCACTGTTACTTTCTTTTTACCAAAATAACCAGTAAATGCCAACATATTACGGATCGTATTTATTTGTTGAACTTTGGTTAAGTAGGTTTCAGCGATATACTTGGCTCTTAATGGATCACCTGGCATCAAAACTGTTTTTGCAATTAAACTTTTATCAGTTACTTCAATATGTGGGGTTGGGATCATTTTCTACACTCCTTTTTGTGACGATATCAACACCATTTGAGGTGCCAATCCGCTCTGCTCCTGCTTCAATCATCTTAATAGCATCTTCATATGTTCTTACACCGCCAGATGCTTTTACCTTAGCTTTTTCTTTAACTGTTCTTTTCATTAATTTTACATCTTTTACTGTTGCTCCACCAGTTCCAAAACCAGTCGATGTTTTAACAAAGCTTGCTTTTGCTCTAAGAGCAATTCTTGATGCTCTTTTTATTTCTTCTTCCGTTAAATAGCATGTTTCAATAATTACTTTAACTGTTCTGCCTTTAGCTTCCTTAACAACACCTTTGATTTCCTTTAAAACGATGTCGTCTTCTTTAGCCTTTAGGCTATAAACATTTATGACCATGTCAAGTTCATCAGCACCATCTAAAACAGCTTGCTTTGCTTCAAACTTTTTTACTAAATGGTGATGCGTCCCATGTGGAAAACCAATTACAGTGCAAACCAAGACATTCGTGTTTTTCAATGCTTCCTTTGCGTATTTAACCCAAATAGGATTAACACAAACACTTTTGAATTCGTGCTTAATCGCCTCAGCAAGCAATTGATCAATTTGCTCTTTTGAAATGTTTGCTCCTAGTTTTGTGTGATCAATATATGAATTTAACTGCATGATTATACCTCTTTTCTTTGTAGTTGATTAAATAAGTAAACAAATATATGAATAACTGGGCCCACCAAGATCATTAACAAGAATGTAAAGACAAAGATTTGATCCCAGATTCTAATTGACGGATTAATGCTTGCAGCAATGAAGCCCATCGTTAATGCAAAAACCATAAAACTACTTTCAACAATTAGTTTTGCCAATGATATGCTTTTTGTTCTACGACTAATAATAACCATCATGCGATCATAAGGTGAGGTAGGTAATTTTGTAATCAAGGTCATTGAGGTTCCTAAAGCAATTAAAACAATGGCACTGACCGCAAGGATGATTCTTACGAGTAAGTTGTTTAAAAAGGTCAGACTAAACACCGTAAAAAATGAATCTAGCCAAATGTTAATAAATACGCCTAAGATAATGGAAAACAAAAAGCCGATCATTATATCTTTTTTTCTTTCAAGCATATAAGATACAAACGCTAAAACAAAACTGGTAATGATTGCATATGTTCCAATCTTTATTGGGGATATTTCACTTAAAAAATAATGGAAGGCATCGGCTGGTGATGCACCTAGTCTTGATGTAATTAATGCTGCTATTCCTAATGCGATCGTAATAAAACCAAGCGCATGAATCACGATCCTTTTTATCACAAATACTCCTTCTAATCTAATAAATGTTTACATAATTCTTTAGTGAACGTTTTTTCAACATTAGTAAATTTAGTTTTTTTCATAATTCGATAAATCCTTTTATTGAGTTTCTTTGATATAACCTTTGTTCCTTTGATAAACCCGGGAACATCTAATAGATGTTTTTCAATCGCTTCTAAAACATCTTCATAGGCAACAATTCTAATTTGTTCCCCAACGCGATAAAAGACATAATCCAAGTAAGGTGGAAAAACAGTTAACGTCAGTTCTTTCCATTCAATGCCGATGAATAATCTTTTTTCTTCATCCTTTAAAAACAAATAGCGAGGAACATATGTGTCTAGTTCCTTGTAATACTTCTGAAGTTCATATAAGTCGTCTAGATAACGTAAAATTGAATTCAGTTTTTCTTTTGGCAAGATGTGATAATCTCTTAATAAAACAGGGTTTTTTTGAACATATGCCTCTTTTAGCATATCAAAGACCTTATGGACAACCTCTGCCTTATAGGGTAACACATTTTCAAACATTTCATTATAAATATGAAACTCAAACTGATCACAAACCCTTCGTACTATTTCGAAAAATTTCTTAGCTGCATAGTCTGGTGTTAAAATCGGCATTTCTAAGCGAAAATTCAAGTCAAGAAAGCGTGGGTTTAACCGATGAATATCGGGAACATGCGATTTTGGAGTAATAACAAAAGAAGCTTGATAGTTTAGCATTGGATGCAAATAATCAAAACGGACTTCCGACTTATTCGTCTCCATCGTCATGCCTTCAATATTTTCGAAAAAATAGACTAAGTTATCTAAATCGATTTTTCGACTTTTTTCCTTAAAAAAATGAATATTAAATAGTGACACACAATCACCTTCCTTGTTCTTATATTTTATCACAAAATCGATCTTTTATTCTTGACGATATTTCTTAAACTGTTTAAAGTCAGTTCTTTCCAAGGTTAATGGTGTCACAGAGATATAGCCTTCATTAAAGGCAGCAACATCGCTATCTTCATGTTCCTGATAGTTGATGATGCTCGATTTGACGTGATAAACATGCTGTTTTTCACTTTTGACGAATTCCGCATGTTGGTATTGAAGTCCTTGAATTGTTAACCTT
>JBAYPP010000035.1:0-9518 GCA_041677585.1 Acholeplasmataceae bacterium | reverse complement strand
TTTGGTGAAACAGCAACCTGGACTGGCATGGTTGCTTATCCAAGCAATCCAAACTATCAAATGAGTGGTCTGCATGATACTACAATTTATGACGAATATGCTTTTATGAGCCTTTCGGCTGTTGAAGAAAATTATTTTAACAATATTATGAATTCCTTCATTTGGTTCATCGCTTATACATCAGACCATCGAGCATTAGAATCAAAACTAATGAATGACGACTATGATGTTCGATATCCGTATGAATTGGCATTAGAGAATTTAAGAAGTACAAGAGCACAAAGATTAGCGGGTATTTTATCTGTATCAGGTGTTTTGATTGGCTTTTCGGGAATCGGCTTTTATTTTGTGATTCGTTCATCATTGATTTCCAGAATCTATGAAGTAAGTGTATATCGTGCACTTGGAATTAAAAAAAGGGAAATCTTTGTTTCCTTCTTAATTGAAATCTTTGTTTTAACTACGCTTTCGACACTGGTAGGCCTGATTATTGCGAATATGATGATTTCAAGATTGAATCAAGGAATAATCTCAATGTTTGGCCTATTTGAAATAAATACATTTACAATAATATTGGGTGTTATATTGGTCTATCTTCTAAATGTTTTTGCTGGATTATTACCTGTTCAAAGACTACTTGCAAAAACACCGGCACAAATCTTGGCACAATACGATATATAATAAAAAGGGCAACGCCCTTTTACTTGAAATATGTTACTTCGCTTGCATCCAAACGATATGACTTATAGCCTTCTTCAGCGCTTTTACCAATTGAAACGATTAAGACAGGCTTATATCTTTTCGGATCCAAATCAAACGCTTCAGCGATAGAGCCATGTCTAAATCCACCGATTGGACAAGTGTCATAACCATATGCTCTTGCGACATGCATTAATTGCATTGCGATTAGGCCACCATCGATCAAACCAGGTTTTTCCAAATTATCTACAACCAGTGTCTTTCTGATCTCTACAACACTTTCGATTTGGCGATCTCTTACATCAGCTGGGATAATGTTTAAATCATAGGCCCTATTAAAGATTTTTTCAGCATTATCATATTTATGCAGATCGGTGAAAATAATGATCATCGCTGCTGATGTTTCCAATTGAATCTGATTGCCAAATAATAAGGGTCTTAACTTTTCTTTTGCCTCAAACGACTCAACAACCACAAAACGAGATGGCTGCATATTTTTTGAAGAAGGTGCTCTCATCGTACCATTTAAGATTTTCAACATCTCTTCGCGACTAATCTTTACATTTGGATCATACTGACGAATTGATCGTCTTTCTGTTAATTTAAGCATATTTTTACTCACTTTCTATTATTCTTAAGATTATGCTGTCAGCAATAGAAATTATACCATTTACCGACTATATTTAAAAGCAAGTGCAACTAAAATATGATATAATACTAAAGAAGGAGATGATGTGAATGTCAACTAAATTTATTCTCATTAGACATGGTGAACCTCGTTTTGATGAAGTAGTTGATCGAGGCTATCATGGAATGGGTTATGAAATAAGAAGGTTAACCGATCTTGGGATCGAACAAGCATTAAATGTGACAAAGGATACGCTATTAAAAGATGCTGAAGTCATTGTTTCATCACCTTACACAAGAGCATTACAGACAGCAGCGATCATATCCCGTAGATTAGATTTACCCTTAATAGTGGAAAATGATATTCACGAGTGGATGCCGGATACAACCTTTAGGTATGAAGATAATTTTGATGCGATTTTTAGTGAGTATTTATTATCAAAAGGCGTTCGAAAACCAACTACGGTTTACCATTGGGAAAGTTATGAGGCTTTAAAAAAGCGTGTTCAACTAGCTTTATTGAAGTATAAAAACTATAAAAAGGTAATCGTTGTTTGTCATGGTATCGTTATCTCAACGTTAACACATTTTAATGATGTTATTGAACATTGCGGTATTCGTGAAGTTAAATTGTAAAAATAAAAAAGTGATTAACTCACTTTTTCATTATAAAACTGCATAAACGATTCATTTTTAGTTAAATAAAAATATAATGGCAATCCAATTGCGTACAAAACGGCACACTCACCTAAGAAAATAGAGATAGAGACTAGATAAAGGGGAGTTCCACTTAACTGATTCAAATAAAACAGCATTAAACTAATGATTACTGCGTTAGTAATTGCCGGAAAGATTAAGGCAATCCATTTTCGCTTTTTAAAAAGCAACATCAGCAAAATAGCTAGAGCTGTTGCCAATGTTCCTAAAGCAGCATCCAGTATGCCAAAGGGACTGAAGAAAAGATTGGCGAGAAACGTCCCAATCAAAATACCGATTGCGTGTCTGGGACTAAAAAAAACAAAGATTAATAAAGCTTCTGCAATTCTAAATTGGATTTCACCAAAACTAAAGAATTGAAAAACAATTATTAAGACAACATAAATAGTTGCTAGAAGCGACTCAAAAATAACTTGATTCATTGTTTTCATAAAAAAACTCCCTGTTTTTATTATAGAAGCTGGTTTCCTAGGGTACAGCTTGAACAGTCTTATTTTAGCAAAGAACAACCCAAATAACAAGAAGAAGGAAGGATAAGATGGCGATTTCATTTGAAGTATTACATGTCTGCAAACAAAGCGGCGCAAGACTTGGCAGATTAACAACGCCACACGGTGTATTTGAGACGCCAATTTTTATGCCTGTCGGCACTCAGGCAACCGTTAAAACCTTAACTACTGAAGAAATAGAGCGTGTTTCAGAAAAACTCATTTTAGCAAACACCTATCATCTATGGCTCCAGCCAGGAGAAGACATAATTGAAAGACATGGTGGCGTTGGTAAATTTATGCAATGGCCGCATGCGCTACTGACCGATAGTGGTGGCTTTCAGGTTTTCAGTCTAACGGATATGCGTAAAATTACGGAAGAGGGGGTTCATTTTAAGCATCATAAAAACGGATCACCCTTATTTTTAACACCGGAAAAAGCGATTGAGATTCAAGAAAGATTGGGAGCAGACATCATTATGAGTTTTGATGAATGTCCACCACCATATGCACCTAGAGAATATATGGAAGCGAGTGTTAATCGCACGTTAAGATGGGCAAAAAGAGGCCAAAAAGCCCTTAAAACAGATCAAGCACTCTTTGGTATTGTTCAAGGAGGACTGGACTTGGAATTGAGAAAATACTGTGCAGAAAAACTAATCGAAATGGATTTTCCAGGTTATTCAATTGGTGGTCTGTCAGTAGGTGAGACAAAGATTGAGATGTATAATGTAACGAAATATTTGAACACGATTTTACCATTTGATAAACCAAGATACTTAATGGGTGTTGGGGCACCAGATGATCTAATCTATAATGTCATCAACGGTATTGATATGTTTGATTGCGTACTGCCAACTAGAATTGCAAGACACGGAACAGCATTGACAACCGAAGGGAAGATAGTGATTAAGAATCAGGTCTATGAAAATGATTTTAATGAACTTGATCCCAATTTGCAAACACCAGTCTCAAAGTATACGAGAAGCTATTTAAGACATTTGTTCAAAGCAAACGAAATCTTAGGAATGCGTTTGATTACATATCAAAATTTAGTATATTTGAAACATTTAATGAATGAAATACGAAAAGCGATCAAAGAAGATCGGCTTTTGGATTATTTAAAGGAAATGCAAGAAAAAACAAATTATTTCAAAAAGAAATAAAAAAGTTTGTTTTTGAAGAAAAAGAGTGTAAAATAGAGTTATGATTTTAGAGGAGGGATTTTATGATTTTCGGTGACCAAAACACTTTTAGCCAAAAACCAGTCATTAAAGTTATTGGCGTTGGCGGCGGCGGCGGGAACGCGGTCAATCGGATGATTGAAAACGATGTTCGTGGTGTCGTTTTTGTTGCTATGAATACCGATGCCCAAGTCTTGAAAGTATCAAAAGCCGACACAAGAGTTCAATTAGGTAAACATTTAACACGAGGATTAGGTGCCGGAGCAAAAGCAGATATTGGTAGAAAAGCGGCCGAAGAGTCAATTGAAGAGATTGAGGATGTTCTATTAGACGCAGATATGGTTTTCATTACTGCTGGTATGGGTGGGGGAACCGGAACTGGCGCTGCACCAATAATCGCTAAAAAAGCAAAAGAATTAGGCTGTTTAACCATTGGCATTGTAACTAAACCATTCGCCTTTGAGGGACCAGCAAGAATGCAGGCGGCTATTTATGGTTTAGAAGAATTAAAACCGCACGTTGATACATTAATCGTTATTCCAAATGAGCGTTTACTTGTTGTCTCTGGTCCAGAAACACAATTGTTAGATGCATTTAGAGAGTCTGATAACGTTTTAAGACAAGGTGTGCAGGGCATTACAGAAATAATTTCTGTGCCTGGTATCATTAACGTTGACTTTGCCGATGTAAAAACGGTAATGGAAAACAAAGGAACGGCATTAATGGGGATTGGAATTGCTTCAGGTGAAGATCGCGCAATTGAAGCTGCCAGAAAGGCAATTCATTCGAAATTACTCGAAGTAAGTATTGATGGTGCGACAGATGCGATTGTTAATATTACCTCCAGTACAAACTTAACGCTTTTTGAAACAGAACAAGCTTTGCAGGAAATTAGAAATGCAACTGACCGTGAACTAAACATTATTTATGGAACATCATTGAATACTGACTTCCAGGATGAGATGGTTGTCACCGTTATTGCAACCGGATATGAGTTAAAGGCGAAAGATACAACAATTGAAAACTTGGCATCTGAGATTTTTAGAAAAACAAGTGATGAGCAGTTAACAATTACTAAAACCGGTTTAGAAAATATTAATCAAGAAGAAAAACCAGATGGCAAACGAACTTTACCGTCCTGGTTAACAAAGAAAGGAAACTTTTAAAAGGCGAAAGCCTTTTTTAATGCGTATAAAACATGTTGAAAGCAGGCATTGTTGGATTACCAAATGTTGGTAAGTCTACGATCTTTAGTGCGATTACAAAAAAAGAAGCCCTAGTGGCCAATTATCCATTCGCAACAATTGAACCGAATGTTGGAATCGTTTTTGTCGAAGATGAGCGTTTAGATTATTTAGAAAGCGTCTATAAACCTAAAAAAGTTGTGCCGACATCTTATCAATTTATTGATATTGCCGGGTTAGTTGAAGGTGCCTCAAAGGGAGAAGGTTTAGGAAATCAGTTTTTGGCACATATTCGTGAAGTAGATGCGATTTGCCAAGTTGTTCGTTGTTTTAAAGATGAAAACGTTACACACGTTAGTGGAACAGTTGATCCAGTCAGAGATCTTAAAACAATTGAATTGGAATTATATTTAGCTGATTTAGAGGTGATTGATAAAAGATTACTTCGGTTAGAGAAAAAACTAAAGGCTAATTTGAAAAAGGCACAGGAAGAAGCTGAAGTTTTAACAAAAATAAAAAATGCTTTGGATCAGGATCAAAGCCCACAACACTTAGGCTTATCAAAGGAAGAGAAAAAATTAATCCAAGCATTTAATTTGTTATCATTAAAACCAATGATGTATATTTTAAATGTAGCTGATCATGAGCTTTCTACCTTTAAAGAAACAAAGATTTTTCAAACATTAGAAACTTATGCGAAAAAAGAAAAACGCTCTGTTGTCGTAATTTCAGCTAAAGTGGAAAATGAAATTGCCCATTTAGAAAAGGCGGAACAAAAAGAGTTTCTAAGTGCTTACGGTTTAAAACAATCAGGCTTGAATGAAATTATTGAAAAGAGTTATCAGTTGATCGGTTTAAAAACATTTTTTACAGCCGGAGAACCTGAGGTTCGAGCTTGGACCTTTATCGAAGGAATGAAAGCACCAGAGTGTGCAGGAATAATCCACAGTGACTTTGAAAGAGGGTTCATTAAAGCAGAAACATTAGCCTATGAAGACTTGGTTATATATAAAACACCACAACTAGCCAAAGAAAAAGGAAAAGCAAGATTGGAAGGAAAAGAGTATCTAGTAAAAGACGGTGATATTATGCTCTTTCGGTTTAACGTATGAAACAGGTTACAATATGTGCATCAAAATATTTTAATCCCGAAGAAATGCGACAATTGTATCATAAAGGTGTAACGCATTTTGGTGAGAATAGAGTTCAGGATTTACTACTTAAAAAAAGTGAGCTAAGTGATTTAGAAATCACTTGGCACTTTATTGGTACCATACAAACAAACAAAGTCAAAAAAATCTTACCGGAAATTGATGTGTTGCACACATTAGATCGCATAAGCTTAGCTCTAGCAATTCAAAAATATGCAAAAATGCCAGTTTCTTGTTTGATTCAAGTCAATTTAACGGAAGAATCACAAAAAAGCGGGATTCTTTTAGAAAATTTGGCTGATTTTATCAATGAAATTAAAAACTATGATAAAATAAACATAATCGGTCTGATGACAATTGGGAAAGAGAACGATTTGGTTGCTACGGAACAAGCTTTTAAGAAACTAGATGAACTAGCGACAAAATACAACTTGCCACACCGCTCAATGGGAATGACTGATGATTATGAAATAGCCCAAAAGTACAATGCAACATTTTTGCGAATTGGGCGGAAGTTTAGAAAGATGCTAAAGGAGTAGGTCATGGGATTGTTTAGTCGCAGTAGAGCTAAAAAAGTCGAACAGGAAATACAAAAGCAGAAAATTTCAGATTTGATTGTCTTTGAAGAATTAAAATCTGACGATGATAGCTATTTAACGTCTTTAGCTGATAAAATGATGGAAGGCAAGCCATTAATCCTAAGTTTTGAATTATTAGACATCGATCAGGCAAACAAAGTGATTTCCTTTTTATCAGGCGTAGTTTACGCAATTAAAGGTGAAATTCTAAATGTTAAAGGAAAAATATTTCTATTTGGTCGAAAAGATGTATTTGATGACGGATCAATGGAAGACTTCCTAAAAGAAATAGTTGAATAAAGCAAAGAGAAGGACAAAAGGTTGTTTTGTTAAGGTTCAAAGCGAGTTGGGGATGGTGGAAGCCTAACAGCAAACACAAAATTTACTTATCACCTTTGAGCTTACAAAAAACGAGTGCTGGATTTGTCCAGAACTAAGGTGGTACCGCGGAAAAATTTTCGTCCTTAGCTATTAAGGACGCTTTTATTTTAGATAGACACAAGGAGAATGAGAGATGGATTATAAAGACACTTTATTAATGCCGAAAACAGAGTTTGCAATGCGAGGGAATTTAGGTCAAAGAGAACTTGAATTTCAGCAAAAATGGGATGAAATGAAACTGTATGAAAAGGTTTTATTAAAAAACAAAGATAAAACACCGTTTATCTTGCATGATGGTCCACCATATGCAAACGGCAATATTCATATTGGTCATGCTTTCCAGAAGACATTAAAAGATTTTGTCTTGAGATATAAGACGATGACAGGTCATTATGTTCCTTATATTCCTGGTTGGGATACACATGGGTTGCCGATTGAAAATGAAGTAACTAAGAAAGGCGTTAACCGTAAAGAGGTAACAAGTAGTGAGTTTCGCAAGATTTGTCGAAGTTATGCGTTAGATCAGGTAGAAAAGCAAAAGGAGCAATTTAAACGAATTGGTATATTGGGGGATTGGGACAATCCTTATTTAACATTGGACAAGCAGTTTATCTTCCGCCAAATTGAGTTGTTTGGAAAAATGGTTGAAAAAGGCTTGATCTATCGTGGACTAAAGCCGGTTTATTGGTCACCCTCAAGTGAAAGCGCACTTGCTGAAGCAGAAATCGAATATCACGACAAACAATCAACTTCAATTTATTTTACTTTCCCAATTGTCAATCAAAACGATGAATTAGCAGATGCAAATCTGCTTATCTGGACGACTACTCCGTGGACACTGCCGGCAAATTTGGCTGTTTCTGTTCATCCTGATTTCTCATATCTGTTAGTTAGTGTCAATGGAAAGAAGATGCTTTTATTGGAATCACTTTTACCTGCTTTGGCAGAAAGGTTTAAGTGGCAGAACATTAAGAGGATTAAAACATATCCAGGCCGAGAATTGGAAAAAGTTCAATATAAACATCCATTATACGATCGCGTTTCACCCATTATTTTAGGTGAACACGTATTGGATACAGATGGAACCGGATTGGTTCATACTGCACCAGGACATGGTGAAGATGACTATATCGTTGGTCGAAGTTACAATCTTGCAATTTTAAGTCCTGTTGACGAACGCGGTATTATGACTGAAGAAGCTGGAAAATATGCTGGTCAGTTTTATGAAAAAGCAAACGATTTAATCGTAGAGGACTTAGAAAAACTTGGCTGCTTAATCGAAAAAACAACCATTACGCATTCTTATCCCCATGATTGGCGAACCAGAAAACCGGTTATTTTTAGAGCTACACCACAATGGTTTGCGAATGTTAAGCCGTTAAAAGAGGATTTATTAAGGGCGATTGATGAAATTAAATGGTATCCAAACTGGAGTCAGGCAAGAATGAAGACAATGATTGAAAATAGAAATGACTGGGTCATTAGTCGTCAAAGAGCCTGGGGTGTGCCACTGCCAATTTTTTATGCCGAAAACAATGATCCGATTTTGGATCCAAAATTAATCAATCATGTTGCAAAAATCTTCTTAAAAGAAGGGTCTGATGCTTGGTATGAACTAGAGGCTAAGGATTTACTGCCAAAAGGATTTACGCATCCATCCAGTCCAAATGGTCTTTTTAAAAAAGAAATAGACATTATGGACGTTTGGTTTGATTCAGGAACAAGTTACTCTGTATTAGAAGATAGAGGGCTACCATTTCCCGCTGATTTATATTTAGAAGGAACCGATCAGTTTAGAGGGTGGTTCAATTCATCGATCACAACAGCAATTGCAGCCAAAAATCAAGCTCCGTACAGACAGGTTGTTACACATGGATTTGTCTTGGATGGCAGTGGTTATAAGATGAGTAAATCACAGGGCAATACAATCGATCCACTACAAATTATGAAAACACAGGGTGCAGATTTGTTACGACTATGGGTAGCTACCGTTGATTATCAAAGTGATGTTAGAATCAGTGAAGAAATGTTAAAGCAAATCGGTGAAAGTTACCGGAAGATTCGAAACACAATCCGCTTTATGCTTGGAAACATTGATGATTTTAATGTTGAAAGAGATTATATTAGCTATTCGATGCGCGGTCAATTGAACAGAGTGATGACACATAAATATCATGATTTAATCAACACTGTGATTGATAGCTACGAAAAATATGAATTTGATCAAGTATACCGCACTGTTGTGCCATTTATTATTAATGATTTAAGTGCTTATTATTTAGATTACACAAAAGATATTTTGTATATCGAAAAGGAAGACAACTTTGAAAGACGTGCGATTCAATCAACAATCTTTGATATTTTGTTTGGATTACTAAGGTTATTGAATCCAATTTTGCCACATACAACTAGTGAAGCGTATTGGTTATTACCAGATCGAACAGAGGAAGATGTTTATCTATTGGATATGCCTCAAAAAGTTTCGTTTAAAAATGAAACTTTAATGGAA
>JBAYPP010000034.1:0-9548 GCA_041677585.1 Acholeplasmataceae bacterium | reverse complement strand
TCTATCAAAAAAAGGGAGCAAGAAAGCTTGCGGCTTATGCTCCATTCATGAGTAAGGATAAAATTAACAGCATTGTTCAAAAAGAAATAGAAGCCAAAAACTATAAAGAAGTCATTGCAATACTGCCATTTGCCGACTTTAGTGACTTAAGCGATATAGTCTCTTTCGCTTCAAGTAAAAAGAATAAGGACTAATCAATATAAGACTGCCTCGTAAGAAACGTTTTTATGATCAAGCAAAAGACGTGATACGGGGCATCTTTTTTTGGTTTCAGCTAAGAAAAGAGCGGTTTCAGCTAAATCAACATCTTTAACAGCAAGCTTAGCATGAACCAAAAACTGATAGCCTTTTTCAATTTCATCTGCAATCAAAGCAACAGAAACTTCAACTTTATAGGGGTTTCTCTTTCTACTATGTAATAAGACAACACGAAGTGTTTCACTTAAACACGTTGAAAACGAAGCTGCAAGAAGCTGTTCCGGATTTGTCCCAACTTCATTTTTTAAAGGCGAAGAAACGATATACTTTGTTCCATCATCCAAGAAAACAGTACCGTTCACACCATCATTATTTATTGCAATTGTACGATATAATATTCGTTGCATACAACCACCATCCTTACGGTTATTATAGCATAGATAATTTAATAGTTTTTTGACTAGCATTTAAGGAAAAAAGTGATACAATAAAGATGTTTATGAAAGGTGGTTAGATAAATGCAATTGGACCAGAAGAAAACACCCTTTTTTACTAAGATAAAAGAGTATGCAGAATCAAACTCGGTAGCCCTAGATGTACCTGGCCATAAAAGAACAGCAATGTTAACTGATATGGTTGATTATGTCGGTATAGAGACCTTCAAGCTAGATGCCAATGCACCGCGAGGATTAGATAATTTAAGTCGTCCAGTCGGTGTAATTAAAGAAGCGTCAAAACTGCTTGCTGAAGCTTTTTTAGCCGAAGAAGCGTATTTCTTAACCGGAGGAACGACAATGGGCATTCTAGCAATGATCATGTCTATCTGTCGCGCAAAAGAAAAAATTATTTTACCGAGAAACGTTCATAAATCAGTGATTAATGCACTAATTTTTAGTGGTGCTATCCCTGTTTTCATTAAACCAAGAATTGATATGACTCTAGGTATTGCCAATGACATGCCTCTAGAAGAAGTTAAAAAAGCAATTGAAGAACATCCGGATGCAAAGGCAGTGTTTGTTATTAATCCAACTTATTTTGGTGCTATTTCTGATTTAAAAGAAATTGTTGAAGTAGCTCATCAAAAAAACATGCTAGTTTTAGCCGATGAAGCACATGGTGCGCACTATTGTTTTTCAGAAGACCTACCTTATTCTGCCATGGAAGCTGGTGTTGATCTAAGTGCAGCCTCAATGCATAAGACGGGAGGCTCTCTAACCCAGAGTTCAATCTTATTGGCTCAAGGTCCATTAGTTGATCACCAACGTTTAAAATCAACCATTAATCTACTTCAAAGTACTTCACCATCATCATTGTTTTTAGCAAGTATTGATGTAGCAAGAAAAGTAATGTATTTTGAAGCACCGAAAAAAATACCTGGTCTAATCAAATTAGCCAGCGAAACAAGAAAAAGAATTCAAAAAATACCCGGTTTACAATCATTGGGTAAGGAATATTTTACCAGTAAAAATGTTTTTGATTACGACGAATCAAAAATCATTGTTAAAGTATCTGATTTAGGAGTAACTGGCTTTGATGTTTATAAAGAATTATATGATGAACACAAGATACAAATGGAATTAGCAGAAACGCATCTTATTCTTGCGGTATTATCAATTGCGACCGCCCAGGAAGATATGGATCGTTTTGTTAAAGCATTAGAAAGTATTTCCGAAAAATATGCACCGATAAAACTTAATCCGGTTAAACCAAAAATCCGTTATTCTGAACCAGAATATGCAATTAGACCAAGAGAAGCTTATCACGCCCCCAAGGCTTATATGCCGTTGATTGAAGCAGTCAATCAAATCGCAGCTGAATCAATCATGATTTATCCACCGGGAATTCCAATTGTTATACCTGGTGAAATAATTACCCAAGATATTATAGATGATTTACAATTTTATAAAACAACCGAAACAACAATTTTAAGTGATTCCGAAAGTGATCTAATAAAAGTTGTCGATAAAGAACTATGGTTCAAATGGGAGGGAGATGACGATGAAATTTAAAAAAGTTGATTTATCATTTCAAAGCTGTCAAAGTGAATATGATGAAGCAAGTGTAGTAATTTTTAGTGTACCAATGGACGCAACAACATCATTTCGTCCAGGAACTAGATTTGCTGGTAACGCAATTAGAGTTGATTCGATTGGGGTTGAATGGTATTCACCATATCGAGATCGCGATTTAAAACAGTATAAAACAGCTGATATTGGTGATCTAGATTTACCAATGGGTGATGTTGAACAAGCGTTAAAGGTTGTATATGATACAACCGAGCAAATTCTAAAGGATAATAAAACACCAATGATGATTGGCGGTGAACACTTAGTTTCCTTACCTGTCATTCAAGCAGTTTATAAGAAGTATCCTAACCTACATCTAATTCATCTGGATGCACACACCGACTTAAGAGAAGAATTTTTAGGTAGAAAACTATCACACGCTACATTTATGCGTCATGTTCATCATTTTGTTGGCGACAACAAGATTTACCAGTTTGGAATCAGAAGCGGCGACAAGCATGAGTTTGTCTGGGCCAATAGTGGACACATAAACATGCGTAAATTTGACTTTGAAGGATTAGATAAAACAGTTGCGAAATTAAAAGATGTTCCGGTCTATATAACAATTGATTTGGATGTCCTTGATCCTTCGGTTTTTCCGGGAACAGGAACACCAGAAGCCGGTGGAATGCAATACAAAGATTTGCTTTGGGCTTTTGATCAATTTGAAAAATTAAACAACATTGTTGGTGCCGATATCGTTGAATTGGCTCCAATGCTGGATCCAAGCGGTGCTTCAACAGCCGTTGCGGCGAAGTCACTACGTGAGTTAGTCCTAATTTTGCAGAAACAATTAGAAAACAAATAAAAGTAAACAAAAATAAAGCAGCAGATAATGCTGCTTTTTTGTTGCAAAAATGCAAAAATGCAACAAAGCATTATCTTTGCTATATGGTCTAGCATAAAGTATAATCAAGGTGGAAAATGATAAGGAGGAGAATAAATATGTTATTCAAAAATTTTGATCCACAGAAGAAAAAAAGATTAACAATTTTAGATGAAAAAGGGAAAATTACTAATCCTGAGTTAGAACCTAAAATTGATAAAGATACTCTTCTAAAAATGTATAAAACAATGACATTGGCAAGAGTTGTCGATATTAAGTCATTACAATACCAACGCCAAGGAAGATTACTTACATATGCACCAAATATCGGCCAAGAAGCGGCTCAGATAGGTGCTACTGCAACACTTGAACAAAAGGACTGGTTTTCACCGGGTTTCCGTGAGTTAAACGCCTTTTTATACAGAGGGGTGAAACTTAAAGAAGTATTCCTTTACTGGTTTGGCAACGAGTGGGGCAACCACTTTGATGAATCTGTTCGTGTCTTACCAGTAAATGTTATTATTGGTTCACAAGTAAGCCATGCTACCGGGCTTGCATTGGCAAGCAAAATTCAAGATAAAAAAGAAGTGGTCTTAACAATGATCGGTGATGGTGGGACATCACACGGTGAATTTTCAGAAGGATTAAACTATGCAGCAACCTTCAATGCTCCCGTTGTTTGTGTTATTCAAAATAACCAATATGCTATTTCAACACCGAGAAGTAAAGCAACCAAAGCAGAAACATTAGCTCAAAAAGCTGTTGGTTTTGGTATTCCTGGCATTCAGGTTGATGGAAACGACGTTTTAGCAATGTATGTAGCAACCAAAGAAGCCGTTGATTATGCCAGAGCTGGCAACGGACCTGTTTTAATTGAAGCTGTTACCTATCGGATTGGACCACACACGACTTCAGACGACCCAACGATTTATCGTTCAAATGAAGAAGTTGAAGAGTGGAAGAAAAAAGATCCAATCATACGTTTTAAGCAATATCTTATTGATAAAAAATATTGGACCGAAAAACAAGATAAGGAATTAGACGAAGAAAACAACAAGCATGTTGGTGAAGTTTTTAGAGATGTTGAAAAAAACGGACATACTGAATTACTGGATATCTTTAAATATACATATCAAGATATGACCCCACAACTTAAAGAACAATACGAGAGTTATCGTAAATTTCTAGAAGAAGGAGGAAAGTAAAATGGCATTATTGACATTATTAGAAGCTATTAACCAAGCTCTCGATCAAAAATTAGCTGAAGATAAAAGAGTCGTTGTCTTTGGTGAAGATGCAGGTTATGAAGGCGGCGTTTTCCGTGTTACAGCTGGTCTACAAAAGAAATACGGTGAATTAAGAGTTTTTGATACACCGATTGCAGAATCAACAATTATTGGTAGTGCATTAGGGATGGCAATTAACGGTTTATTACCGGTTGCAGAAATCCAATTTGATGGCTTTCTTTTCTCTGGCTTCAATGAAATAGTTACGCACGTAGCTCGTTTTAGAAATCGTTCTCGTGGTCGTTATGGGTTACCAATGGTTATCCGTTTCCCATCGGGCGGCGGAGTTCGTGCTCTAGAGCACCACTCCGAAAGTATTGAAACATTCCTAGGGCATATACCAGGAATTAAAGTTGTTGTTCCATCAACACCGTATGATGCAAAGGGATTATTAGTTTCAGCAATCGAAGATCCAGATCCAGTTATTTTTATGGAGCCTAAACGCATTTATCGTTCAGGCAAACAAGAAGTTCCTGAAGAGTTGTATAGAATTCCAATCGGTAAAGCTAAAGTTGTTAAACCAGGTAAGGATGTTACAGTTGTTGCTTGGGGAGCGATGGTTCGCGAAGTTGAAAAAGCAATGAAATTATTAGAGAATGATAACATTGATGTTGAATTGATTGACCTCCGTTCGATTAATCCAATCGATGAAGAAACAATTATTAATTCAGTTAAAAAGACGGGTCGCTTCGTTGTTGTTCAAGAAGCAGTTAAAACATATGGACCTGGTGCCGAGTTAATTACACTTGTAAATGAAAAAGCATTCCTACATTTAGAAGCACAACCAACACGCGTAACGGGATTTGATATTACAGTACCGCTTCCAAGAGGTGAGCATTTCCACTTTGTTCAACCGGAAAGAATTGCAGCAGAAATTAAACGTGTTGCGAAGTACTAAAGGAGGATTAAATGATGTATGATTTTAAATTTGCCGATATAGGCGAAGGTATTCATGAAGGTCAAATTTTAAAATGGTATTTTAAAGTTGGAGACAAGGTAAAAGAAGGGGATACTTTAGTTGTTGTTGAAACAGACAAAGTAAACGCCGAACTTCCTGCTCCAGTTGATGGTATTATTGTAAAACGCGGTCCTGAAGAAGGAGAAACAATTCATGTTGGTGAAACTGTTGTTGTAATCGATGATGGAACAGGTGGAACACTTGAAGAAGCTCCAAAAGTAGAACCGATCAAAGAAGAGAAAAGTGAAGATAAAAGTAAAGCCGCTCCAAGCGTAATTGGTGCAATTGAAGTTTCGGAAGATGTAATTGCATCAAGTTATGAATCAGATACGGAAGCACAAACAGAAACGAAAAAAGCATTAGCTACTCCTGCAGCTAGATATCTTGCGAAAACGCTTAACATAGACATTAACCAAGTCAATGGTACTGGTGAAAATGGACGTGTTCTCAAGGAAGATATTCAAAACTTTGGTGGAACACAAATGTATGAACGCCCTAAAGTTGCAGTCTCTGCACAAGGTGAAGTCGAATACATGCCATTATCTAAGTTAAGAAAAGCTATCGTTAAGAGTATGACTTTATCCAAGCAAATCATTCCTCATACCGTATTAATGGATGAAGTAATTGTTGATAAATTAGTTCAAATGCGAAACGAATCAAAAGGCCACGCAGAAAAACAGGGCATTAAATTAACCTATATGGCATTTGTTATTAAAGCGATTGTCAAAGCGCTTAAAAAACATCCATTACTAAATGCCAGCTATGATGAAGTAAATGATCGTTTAATCATTAAAAAATACATTAACATCGGAATGGCGGTCGATACTCCAGACGGATTAATCGTACCAAACATCAAAGATGCTGATCACTTAAGCATTTTAGAATTAGCAAGAGAAATTAGAACATTAGCTGACCAAACAATTGCACGTAAAGTTCAGTTATCACAACTTCAGAATACAACATTTAGTATTACAAATTTTGGAGCAGCAGATGTCTCACATGGAACACCAATCATTAACCATCCTGAACTAGGTATTTTCGGTATGGGCAAAATTATACAAAAGGCAGTTGTCATTGATGGTGAAATCAAGGCGGCTTATGTCCTACCAATTTCATTAGCAGTTGACCATCGTATTATTGATGGTGCTGATGCCGGACGCTTTTTATCTACAATTAAGTCTTTATTAAACGAGCCTTTAATGTTATTATTAGATTGAGGTGAATAACTATGAAAACTTATGATTTAATTGTTATCGGCGGAGGACCCGGTGGTTATGTTGCTGCAATTAAAGCGGCACAGCTAAATGCGAAAGTTGCTCTAATTGAAAAAGAAAAAGTTGGCGGCATTTGTCTTAATCACGGCTGTATTCCAACCAAAACTTTATTAAAAAGCACTAAAGTATATAAAACGCTTTTAAGCGCTAAAGACTATGGTGTTTTAGTTGATGGAGATATTACATTCGATTGGACGGCAATGGTAAAAAGAAAAGATACTGTTGTCAGAAGATTAACAGCAGGCGTTGGATCTTTATTAAAGAAAAATGGTGTTGACGTTTATGACGGCGAAGGAAAACCAGTCAACGCAACAAAGGTTGAAGTCAATGGTGAAACTTTAGAAGCGAAGTATTTGATGATCGCAACCGGAGCAAGACCAATTATTCCCCCAATTCCAGGTTTAAAAGAAGCAATGGAAAAGGAAATTGTCATTACAAGTAGAGAGTTGCTGCAAATCAAAGAAGCACCAAAGAGTTTAGTTGTTATTGGCGGCGGAGTAATCGGAATTGAGTTCGCTACAATGTTTAAACAGCTAGGGTCAGAAGTTATCGTGATTGAAAAAATGCCAGGCATTTTGCCAATGATTGATGACGATGTACGTGATGCCTATGTTAAAATTTTGAAAAAAGATGGAGTAGAGGTTTTAACCGAAGCTGAAGTCGTAAGTTTCGAAGACAATAAAGTTATTTACAAACATAATGGCAAAGATGAACTAATTGAAGCAGAAAAAGTTCTATTGTCAATTGGCATGCGTCCAAACGTTGAAGGGTTTGAAAGTTTAGGTATTCAAATTGAAAGACAAGGAATTGTTACAAACGAATATTTACAAACAACAGTTCCCAACATCTATGCTATTGGCGATGTAAACGGTAAGTATATGTTGGCACACGTAGCATCAGCTGAAGGAATCATCGCTGCTGAACACATGTTTAGTGAAAGAAAACCAAAAATGCGATATGACCGTGTACCAAGTGCTATTTATGGTTCACCGGAAATCGCTTCAATTGGTATAACCGAACAAGAAGCAAAAGAAAAGAAAATCAATTATAAAGCATCAACTTTCCCACTTGCGGGTAATGGTCGTGCTTTATCGGAAAACGAAAAAGATGGTTTCGTTAAACTAATCGTTGAAGAAGGAAGTAAAGAAGTTCTAGGAGCACATATTTTAGCGTATAATGCATCAGAATTAATCGCTGAAATTGGTGTGACAATGGAACTTGAGGGAACAGCATACGAACTTGGTTCAACTATTCATGCTCATCCGACTCTTTCAGAAATCATTATGGAAGCTGCACACGGTGCAATCGATAAACCAATTCATTTCTAATTTGAAGAAGCTCACTGAGCTTCTTTTTTTTAACAAAAAATTGACTCATTGGCTTTTAGCGTGTATAATGCAACATAGAAAATAAGAATATGGGGGAACTTAAATGGAAAAAGTTGTTGTATTGAAACATCCGTTAATTGATCATAAATTAACAAAAATCAGAGATAAAAACACAGGAACAAAAGAATTTAGGGAGAACGTTTCGGAAATTGGTGCTTTGATCACCTATGAAGTAACAAGAGATCTTGAACTTGTTAAAAAAGAAATTGAAACACCAGTAGCACAAGCAATCGGGTATGAGATTTCAAAGCAGATTGTAATCATACCAATTTTAAGAGCGGGATTAAGCATGGTAGAAGGTGTGCATAACATGATCCCTACTGCAAAGATTGGTCATGTTGGACTATACCGTGATGAAGTTACGCATTTGCCTCATGTTTATTACAGTAAGTTTCCCAAAAATTTAAGTGATAGTGTCGTATTGTTAGTTGATCCAATGCTCGCAACCGGAGGAACCATTTCCAAAGCAATCACAATCTTAAAAGAAGATGGAGCGAAAGACATTCGTTATGTTGGGTTAGTCGGTTGTCCAGAAGGAGTAAAAAAACTACAGGATGATCATCCTGACGTGCCAATCTACTTAGCCGCTTTAGATAGTCATTTAAATGAAAATAAGTATATCGTTCCGGGATTAGGGGACTGTGGCGATCGCTTGTTTGGAACTAAGTAACGTAATTGAAATAACTGGTAGTCGTATTTATTTTTTAAACTATTTATTAACCTTTTGATTCCACATGCTATAATAATGAATAGAGGTGTTACCAGTGCGTTATTTACTTTTATACAATCCCGTTAGTGGAAGAGGAAAAATCAAAAAGAAAGTATCTTTGATTCAAACAATCTTTAAAGAAAGAAACTTAAGCCTTGATATTTATGAATCAAAAGAATGCAAGGACTTGATCAATCAGGCTTTTTTGTTTTCTAGCAAGTATGATGTCTTTTTAGTTGCTGGTGGTGACGGAACAATTAATGAAGTAGTAAATGGCGTTATGAAAGCGGATAAAAAGCCTTCGATCGCGATTATACCAACAGGAACCGCCAATGATATCGCTTCGATCTTAGGGATGAAAAAGAAGATTAGAAAATCATTGGATATAATATTGTCAACTAACCCGGTCTTAATGGATGTCAACCAAATGAATGATCAATACTTCATTTATACAGGTTCTGCAGGAATCTTTACAAGAATTAGTTATGCGACTAAAAGAAAGTATGTGAAAAGTGTCGGTTACCTAGCCTACTTATTAACCGGTTTAAAGGATGTTTTTAAAGCATATCGAATTCCTTTAAAAATAGAAACCAACGATAAAGAGATTGAAGGAACATATAAACTAGCTTTAGGTCTTTCAACCAATCGAGTGGCAGGAATGTTTTTGCGGGGATTTGTGCCAAACAAATTAAATGACGGGAAATTTGAGTTTAGATTGTTCAACAGAAAAGGTTTTTCGGGTATGCTAGCTGTCTTATGGTTTTTTATAACAGGTGGCAGATACAACAAAGAGAAAAACCTGTTATCGGCTAAAGAATACAAAATAACAACAACCGAGACTAC
>JBAYPP010000033.1:0-9768 GCA_041677585.1 Acholeplasmataceae bacterium | reverse complement strand
TTTGAATAAAACTTTATTTGGATTGATATATAACTCAATATCTTGATGATAGCTGTCCAAAATTTTATTAAACTCTTCTAAACTCTTGTTAGGTATAACGATGTTGAATGTCTTGCTGTTTGTTCTTAGTTTGATGTTTTTTTGACTTAAACGATAACTATCCGTCGCTACACAATATAGATGATTGTCATGATATTTAAAATTTACACCAGTAAGAATCGGTCTCTTTTCTGTGTTTGCTGTTGCGAAGTTAGTCTCTTTGATAATCGATTTTAATAGTTGCCCATCCAAAATAACTGGATTGTCTAAATCTAAGAAATCAATTTCTGGATAATCATCTACATCCATTAAACGTAGTTTAAATTCAGAACGATCAGCTTTGATGACAATAATATGATCTTCGATCAAAGCTAATTCAACTTGTTTAGAATTGATTTTTCTAATAATTTCAACAAAATATCGACCTGGAATGGCTGCTTTACCAATTTGCTGAACCTTTAATGAAGGATCATCAACAAAAACTTGAATTGCAATATCAGTATTGCTGGAAGTAATTATTAAATGGTCTTCATGAACTTCAAATTTCAATGCATTTAAAATTGGTAGAGGAGTTTTAACAGGTAAACCTCTTTGAACGATAATTAGATGGTTCAATAAAACATCACGGTTTATACTAAAGATCATAAATTTGAGCTCCTTTTTTTATTTATTTAAATATTAATTATTGTTATTACAAATGTGGGTATGTTGATAACTAACATAACGGCTTTACTACAATCTTATTATATCATATTATCAACAAATTATAAACAATTAAGTTGGGGTTAAACAATTACTTTTTTCTTAATAGTTTCGATCGCTAATTTTAAAGACATGTCCTGTTTCATTTCATTTTCAATTTTCTCACAGGCAGCCAAAACAGTTGAGTGATCTCTGTTTCCAAATAGCGTTCCAATCGTTTTATAGGGAATGTTGTACAAGGATTTTATTAAATACATTGCTATATGACGCGGTAAAATATATTTGGAGTGTCTTTTCTTACCGATCAAATCCTCTAATGTGATTCCGTAAAATGAACTAACAACACTTTGAATTCGATCATAATTGTTTTCATTTAATGAATTACTCTTACGTCTTGTGTTTAACAGGGGTTCTAATGCTTCCTGTGCAACCTCAACAGTTAAATCTAAGTTGTTTGTTAAACAATAAAACAATACTCGCTTAAGTGCACCTTCCAATTCACGAATATTAGCTGCAAATGAAGAAGCGATAAAGTCTAACACTTTTGTCGGTATATCAACTAAATCAGATGACTCAGTTATTGATTTACGTTTAAGAATTTCAATTCTGTGTTCCAAATCAGGAACCTGAATATCAACTGTTAAACCAACTTCAAAGCGTGATGTCAATCTTGTCATAATATTTTTTAATTCAGAAGCAGGTTTGTCACTTGTGATGACAATTTGCTTGTTTTGGTGATATAAAAAGTCAAACAATTTAAAGAATTCCATCTGTGTTTTGTTAGCACCACCCATAATTTGGATATCATCTACTAATAAAACGTCAATATTACGGTATTTTGCATTAAAATCATCCATTTTTTCCCGTTTCAGCAGGTTAGCAAAATCTTCAATAAAGCCATCCGCTTTTACATACATTACCTTTTGGTTAATATCCTCATCCAGGATGTAGTTACCAATTGCTTGCATTAAGTGTGTTTTTCCTAATCCGACATCACCAAAAATATATAACGGATTCGCTACTGCTCCAGGTTGGTCAGCAACTTTCATCGCCATTCTAAAAGCGAACATATTACTCTTGCCGACAACAAAATTATCAAAAGTATAAGTCGCATTTAAGTTGCCAGGGCGATACTGAAGATCTAATTTTCGTTCTTGAATTCTTGGTCCATCAGGAATCATTTCTGACTCTGTCACAAACTTAAAACGAACTGTTTCATCGTGATATTTTTCAGCTAACTCATTAATTTTTGACAAGTAAAGTCGATTGATTCTGTTTTTGATAAAGTCATTTGGAACCAAAACATAGATGTATCCGTTGACATACTTATGAGTGCTCTTTAGAGGTTCAAAAACATCAGAAAAAGTTTCCTCGTTAAAAATGTTTTCAAGGTCATGCAATATTTTTAACCAGAGCGTGTCATAAGCTTTCATAAAATCACCCCATTTACGTATATCTATAATAACATAAAGGAAGTGTAAATTGTGGAAAACTTATCAACAATTTTCGTGGATAACTTTTGAACTATAATTATAAAAACAACCTAAAATGTTGGAAAAAAGGTAAAAATGAACGGCTTTATCAAGCGAAAAATTTGAGTTACCTATTTTTCCACATTGTTGATTAATTGTGTAAAGGTTATCCACATTTTCTTTTAGAATAAAAGTTCATAATTTTGGTTTCAATGAAATTGGTATAAAAAACACCAAAAAGACCCATTATTGCGCTAAAAAATAGTTATATATTGACAAAAAGGAAGTCTTTTATTATAATGAAAAAGCATGGTTTCGCAAGAAAGGTGGTTTTAGATCATGAAAAGAACGTATCAACCAAATAAAAGAAAGCGTCAGAAGACTCATGGCTTTAGAGCAAGAATGTCAACCGCTGGCGGTCGTAGAGTTCTAGCTCGCCGCAGATTGAAAGGCCGCGCAGAGTTAACTGTCTAATTTAATCCATTTTAAAATACTTGAATTACTTGATTAAAATACAAACTGTTATTTTTTTAAGTAATTCTTTTTTTTAGAATTATGAAAAAGAGATATCGCATAAAGAAAAATAGCGAAATCGATGCGATTTTCGATTTAAAACAAAGTAAGGGTAATAAATTTTTTGTAATTTATTCTACGATCAATAACCAAAACAAGAATTTTCGATTTGCTATCTCAATCGGGAAAAAATATGGATCTGCGGTTGAAAGAAATCTGATGAAAAGAAGAATCAGAATGATTATTTCCAATCTAAAAGATCAGCTTGATTCCACACTTGATTTTGTTATTGTTGTAAAACCAATTGCCAAAACATTAAATTATCAAGAGATAAAACAATACATTGAGGAATTGTTATACAAAAACGGAGAACAGAAAAAATGAAAATGTATAAAAAAATATTATTTAGTCTCGTTGCGGTTTTAATTGTTGTTTTATTAGCGGCATGTCAATCAAATCCCAAAATAACTGATTATGTTGTAAATGCACCAACAAAATTAGTTTATACGGAAGATGATGCTCAAGACGCAACAAATATGTTAGCAAAAATTAAAGAAGGGTTATCGTTTTATGAAGTTTATAACAATGGAAACATTGTTCTAAATGAAGTAGACAACAACATCTTTAAACCAGGCTTAGAAACAACCGGAGTGGTTACATATCTTTTTAGTAAAACCAATGAACCATTTCAAATCTATATTAAACCAAACGATGTTGATGAAGATGAGACTGAAGTTGTCTTGGTTGCCTTTCGTTTAGGCGTAAACAACTTGAAACACAACATCGGTAAACACTTTGATCCAACCGGTTTAAAAATTGAAATAGTTAGAAAAAATGGAACGATTGAGACCTTAAATGCAGAAGATTACTTAGACAACTTCGACACCAGCAATTATGAAATGATTACTGATGAGGGGTTTTTCAAGGGTAAGTATCCGGTTCATTTTAACTTTGAAGGCGAGCAATATTCATTTAATGTTTTCGCACAAGGTGGACAAAAACCAATTCATAGTGCTGATTCAGGCTTCTTTGATTGGATTTTAGTTATTCCTGTAGCATTCATTATGCAGCTTTTTGCCGGTTTAATGGGCAATTCATTCGCATTGGGGATCTTATTTACGACAATCGTTGTTAGAACACTTGCCTGGCCTATTTATGCTAAGAGTAATGATTTATCATTAAAAATGAGTGTTGCTCAACCAGATATTCAACGTGTCCAACACAAATACGCCACAAGACGCGATCCACAAGCCAAACAGCAGATGCAAATGGAAATAATGGCGGTCTATAAGAAACACAATATTAAGCCGTTGGGATGTTTGTTGCCGTTCTTGCAAATGCCAATCTTTATTGCAATGTATCAAGTAGTCCAAAGAATTACCTTAGAAGGTGGTATGTACGCTCACAAGGTAACTAATACAGGCTTTTTGGGAATTGATCTAGCTAGAGGAAATGATGGATTTATCGGCATGGTCTTAGCAGCAATCGTTGGTCTTACAATGCTTGGGTTACAATATATTTCAATGAAAAAACCAGCTTATGCTAAACAAAACAAGTATCAAGTCAATCCACAAGCAGGTCAAACTGAAAAAACAATGAAAATTGTTAGTTATTCAATGGTTGTTATGATGGTGATATTTTCATATCAAAGTAACGCTCTTGCGTTATACTGGATTTTCGGTAATATTTACTCATTAGGACAAACATTGTTCAACAGACATATCAACAAGAAGAAGCACGAGGATATGAAAGCTAAACAAATGGTGGTGTAGTAGTATGTTAAAGAGAGTAGAATTTGAAGCCAAAACATTGTCAGATGCCGAAAAAATGGCAGTTGAAATGTTAAGAATACAGAAAGAAAAAATAAAACTAACGGTTTTAAAAGAGAAAAAAGGATTATTGGGAATTGGAGCATCAGCCCTTTATGAAGCAATTCCAAATGTAAATGTTGCACTTGAAGGAAAGATATACTTAGAAAACATTTTAGCCGAGCTAAACGTCGAAGCCAAAATGGAGTTAAGAACACAAAATGATGGCAAAGAAATCCATTATCATATTGAAAGCGAAGAAAATGCTTTGTTGATTGGTCGCGAAGGAAGAACTTTACTAGCATTGCAATTTATGTTAAGAAACTATTTAAACATCTTTGTAAACACGCATTTAATCATTTCTTTGGATATCGGAAATTATCATGAAAACAGAAAAAAACAATTAGAAATCTTAGCTACAAAGACAGCAAAGGAAGTTGCACAAACGAGAATTGCAGTTAAATTAGATCCAATGAATTCCTTTGACAGACGCATTATCCACACTAAATTAGGTGAGTGGCGTGATGTTATCACAGAGTCTGAAGGGGAAGGCGAAAATAGAGCCTTAGTTATTAAACCGAAGAAGTAGTTATTAACTACTTTTTTTGTTATAATATAAATGGATGGTGGAGCACAATGAAAAAGAAAAGAAAACATAGAAATAGGGTTACTAAACTATTCTTAACCGTGTTAACGATGATTGTTGCAGGTTTTGTTTATAGTTTTGGAGTAGCCACACTTGAAAACATTAAAGTTAATCAAGAAATCAAAGCCTTTAAGGCGAGAGGGATCTATCAGGAAACAGTATATCGTGAATTAAGATCAACTCCGACGGAAACAATCATTCAAGAAACACGAATATATGTGGTTCCACGTGAAACATCAGCGGAACTTAATGATACCAAAAATGTCGGATTAAGTGCTAATTATATGAGTATTGGTACAAAAGGAGACATTTTTGTTACTCCACAATCACCTTTTCCGCATATTCCGGTCTTTCATCAATTCATGAGTTATAACTTTGGCGGACATGCAGCAATCAACAACGGTGAAAACGGGCACATTGAATCAACCGGATATCCTGCCCCTAATGAGTCAATCTGGGATATAATAACTGATTCAGGTAATAACGACGGCAATTACTCCGTAACCGTCAATGATAACCCATTTCCATATATGCTTGGAGCTGAGCATAAAAAGAGTGATCCTGAATTCAATTTTTACGGCTATAATTATCGCACAAAGATGGTTGGACTAAGAGTTAAAGGTGTAACCGAAGGACAAATAGATAAAGCAGTTGATTTTGCCAGTAGTTTAGTTGACAAAAACATTTACAATTTTCTATACTTTTTAAATACCGCCAACAAGCATTATTGTACGGACCTTGTCAGTAGAGCATATCAGTCAGCAATGGTAAGCAATCATCGATCAAAACATTATTCAAGAGTACTAAACGATGATGGATTTATTACGTCTGTAAGTGATCTTATTTTGTCAAAAGACACTTATATTCATTACTATATTGAGGTAATTGATAGTATTATGCATATTTATTACTTAGAAGATGTTAACTAGGAGGAATAGTAAAAGTTATGGATTATATTTTATTAGCCTTACTGATTGTGTTGATCGTAATTGTTTTATTGATGTGGCTTTTGCCTAAAAAACAGGAAGACATTAGTCAAATTGATTTAAATGAACAAAACAAACAAGCGCAGGAATTAAAACTATACTTCCAAAAAGAATATGGCGATTTGAAATTTGACATGCAAAAGTTGTTTCATGAGCACAGCAAGATTAGTCAAGAAGACTTATCAAAGTTTAAAGACGGCATGATGAACCATATTGATGCACAGCTAAAAAGCATTAATGAAAAAGTTGAAAATAGGCTTGGTGAAGGCTTTGAGAAAACAAATAAGACGTTTGTAAATGTAATCGAAAGATTAACAAAGATTGATGAAGCACAAAAAACAATTGAGTCTTTATCAAAAGAAGTTGTTTCATTAAACACAATCTTGACAGATAAAAAAACAAGAGGGGTCTTCGGTGAAGTGCAATTGTATCAATTGTTAGAAGCTGTCTTAGGTAATCAGCGAGATCTTTATGAAAGACAAAAAACATTATCAAACAATGCAATTGCGGATGTTGTTGTCTATGCACCAGATCCAATCGGAATGATCGCGATTGACTCTAAGTTTCCGCTTGACAACTACCGCAGAATGGTTGATCGAAATCTTTCTGAAATTGAAAGAAAAACACATGAAAAAGATTTTAAAAACGACATTAAAAAACATATTAATGACATTAAGAATAAGTACATTATTCATGGAGAGACTGCCGGACAGGCGTTTATGTTTGTTCCAGCGGAGGCGATTTTTGCAGAACTTAATGCATATCATCCGGATTTAATTGAGTATGCATTAAAGAATGATGTTTGGATCACTTCGCCAACAACACTCATTTCGACATTGACAATGATTCAAATGGCAGTTAAGGATATTCAGAGAAATGAACAGGCTCAGATCATTGTGAAAGAGTTAATGGATCTAGGAAAAGAGTTTGAAAGATACGGCGAGCGTTGGGATAAATTAAGAAAAGATCTGACTACCGTCACACAAGACGCAGATAAGGTTCACATCACAAGTAGAAAAATCAATAAAAAATTTAAGTACATCTCTGAGGCTAAATTTGATGAAATTGAACTTTTTGAAGCGGAAGATGAAGAGATTGACAAATTAGAATAAAGCGTTTATAATAAGGTAAATCGTAGATAAGAGGGTATTAACGAAAGACTTAAAAGCGATTCGAGAAAAGGTGGAAGCTCGAAGAAGAAAAACGTTACTACTAACACTTGGAGAGATAGAAGAAATCTATTTGGAAAGTAGACCTATCCGTTGCTCGCGTTAAGAGTTTAGAGTGCTGAATTAATTCAGAACTAAGGTGGTACCGCGATGATAATCGTCCTTAGATTTTTTCTAAGGGCTTTTTTATTCAATTTGGCTTTATTAAGCCATATATAGGAGGATTTATGGAAACAACAGTAAAACAGATTTATCGTGAAACAGATAAGTTTTTAAAGCGGGAGCTAACATTGTTAGGGTGGGTTAGAAATAACCGTGCTCAAAAAGAATTTGGTTTTCTGAATTTTCACGATGGAACATTTTTTGAAAGCATTCAAATTGTCTATGACACCAAATTAAAAAACTTTAAAGATATTCAGAAAATTAGAGTCGGAAGTTCCCTTCAGGTTAAAGGATACCTGGTTTTAACGCCGCAAGCAAAACAACCATTTGAAATAAAAGCGACTGATGTAATGTTATTAGGTGATTCGGAGGAAGATTACCCAATTCAGCCCAAGCGACATTCACGCGAGTTTTTAAGAGAGGTTGCTCATTTACGGATGAGAACAAATCTATTTCAAGCAGTATTTAGATTAAGAAGTGTTGCGGCAATGGCGATCCATGATTTTTTTCAAAATGAAGGGTTCATCTATGTTCATACACCGATTATTACCGGTAATGATGGTGAAGGTGCAGGACAGATGTTTACTGTAACAACGCTACCCCTTGATAACGTTCCCAAGAATGATCAGAATGAAGTGGATTATAAAAAGGATTTCTTTGGTCGAAAAACAAATTTAACGGTTACAGGACAGCTTGAAGCGGAGACGTTCGCTTTAGCATTTAAAAATGTCTATACTTTTGGTCCAACATTTAGATCAGAAAATTCAAACACACAAAGACACGCTTCAGAGTTTTGGATGATTGAACCAGAAATGGCTTTTGCAGATTTGGATAAGAATATGGATGTAGCGGAAAAGATGGTAAAACACATTATTAAAACCGTCTATGAAAAACTCCCGGAGGAAATGGAATTCTTTAACCGTTTTGTTGAACCAGAACTACACGCGAGATTACAAAATGTGTTAAACAAGCCATTTCAAAAAATTACGCATGATGAAGCGATCGGAATTTTGTTAGACAGCGATGTTAAATTTGAGAACCAACCAAAATATGGCGAAGATATCGCCACAGAGCATGAAAGATATTTAACGGAAAAACACTTTGACAGCCCAGTATTTATTACTAATTGGCCAAAAGAAATCAAAGCATTTTATATGCGTCTAAACGATGATCAAAAAACAGTTGCAGCAATGGACTTATTAGTGCCAGGCAGTGGGGAGTTAATCGGCGGTTCACAAAGAGAAGAAAGGTTAGACCTACTAATCAAGCGAATGGAGGAAATGAACATTCCACAAACTGATTTAGACTGGTATCTTGATTTAAGACGTTATGGCGGGTGTGTGCATTCTGGTTTTGGACTGGGATTTGAAAGACTAATTATTTATTTAACCGGAGTTGAAAACATCCGTGATGTTATTCCATTTCCAAGAACACCAAAAAACGCAGACTTTTAATTCCTTATAAATTGACAAAAAAGAATTATAATCATATAATAATGATACCCCTAAAGCGCTTTCAAGTTTTCATTTTGAAAAAAAAGCGCAGAATATCCTTTTTAACTGTTTTTTTGATTGTAATTTGATACTCATTATTGTATAATGATTGTAAGCATGAGGTGAATATTTAATGAGTAAAATTACGATTATGATTCAGCCACAAAACATGTATATAACATTTTGATAAAAGCGCGCTTATGGGGGAGTCCTATAGGCGTTTTTTGCCAAAATTAGATTTAAAAAATAGTTTAAGAAAACAGAAAAGGAGTATTTGATGTGAACGAGACTAACACAAAGAATGCTGGTTTATCAATTAGACTTGAAAACCTAACAAAAATATTTACTGATAAACGAGGAAATGAGACACTTGCTGTAGACAGCTTGAGTGTAGTTATTCCACCAGGACAACTTGTAAGCCTGCTTGGCCCATCCGGCTGTGGTAAATCAACCACACTTTATATGATTGCAGGACTCCTAAGACCAACAGCAGGAAAAATCTACTTTGGTGATAATGACGTAACTCGCGTATCACCAGACAAACGAGGAATTGGTTTAGTTTTTCAAAACTATGCTTTATATCCGCATATGACAGTACGTCAAAACATCTTGTTTCCACTAGAGAACATGAAGATTCATCGTGATGAAGCATTAAGACTAGTCAATGAAATGGCCGAACTAGTCGGTATTAGTGACCAATTAGATAAAAAACCGGCAGAGTTATCAGGCGGTCAACAACAACGTGTTGCAATTGCAAGAGCCTTGGTCAAAAAGCCAG
>JBAYPP010000032.1:0-10340 GCA_041677585.1 Acholeplasmataceae bacterium | reverse complement strand
TTCTGGGTGTTTCTAAGCGAACAATTTTTTGCTTGGGAACGTTGATTTCTTCATACATCTTTGGTGCCGCTGAGTATGATTCAATTAAGGCTGCCATAATCTCATTTTCCGTAAAGCCTTCACTGATTAAACGTTCAATTGTCAAGTCGTGGTTTACTTGATGCTTTTGAATCAAAGATTTGACTGCTAAATAGTCAGCAATTTTCCGTTTTTCATGTATCATCTGTGGTGTTGGAATATCAAGCTCCGTCATCTTTCCCTTTGTAAAACGTTCAATTGAAACAAGTTTGTTTTTCATGCTTGGATAGACTAATGAAACCGAAACACCAGCGTTGCCTGCCCGTCCAGTTCTTCCGATTCTATGAACGTATAATTCATCTTCAAATGGCAATTCATAGTTGATGACCATACCGACATGGGGAATATCCAATCCTCTGGCTGCAACATCGGTTGCGATTAACGCGGTTAATCTTTTCTGACGAAAGCGATTTAAAACATAGTCACGTTGACTTTGCTTTAGATCACCATGTAAGCAATCTGCCTCGTATTTGTTTTTCTGCAGAAACTGCGATAAAGCATCCACATCTTTTTTTGTATTAGCAAAAATCATCACGGACTCTGGCTGATAGTAATCAAGTACACGAATCAATAGTTGATCACGATCCGACTTTTTAATAAAGTAATAATATTGATTGATCTTTTCAACCGTCATTGTTTTTGTTTCTGTCTTCAACATTAGAGGTTCGTGTTGATATTTCTTAGCAACCTGTTTAATAAAGTCGGGAATTGTGGCTGAAAAAAGCGCTGTCTGTCTTGTTCTTGGTGTATCCTTTAAGATTGTTTCCAAGTCTTCCTGAAACCCCATCTTAAGCATTTCATCCGCTTCATCTAAAATAAGCATTGATAACTTGGAAAAATCAACTGTTCTTCTCTGTAAATGATCAATTACTCGACCTGGTGTTGCTACAACAATATGCGGTTTTTCGGCTAACGCTTTAAATTGTTTCGTATATGATTCTCCACCATAAATTGAAGTTATTCTAATGCGGGGATTAAATTGTAATAGTTTTACAATTTCTTTGTAAACCTGAAGAGTTAATTCTCTGGTTGGACAGATAATTAATCCTTGGACTGATCTTTCATCAACATTAATTTTTTCAATCATTGGTATTGCAAAGGCAAACGTCTTGCCCGTGCCTGTCTGTGCTTGTCCGATTATATCTTTTCCAGCAATCATTTCCGGTATGGCTAGATGTTGAATATCGGTTGTTGTTGTTAAACCTAATTTTTCTAAGGCTTGTTTTGTTTGTTCTAAAATTGACAATTCATTAAATAATATGTTCATTGATTCACTTTCTTTCTTTAAACCTTAATAACTATACCATAGATTTGGCAATTGTGTACTATATTTTCCTTTTTTTAAAAAATAAAGAAAGGTTTATCGACTCCGTCGACAAACCCCATCAACACAGTGTGTTGTCCTTTTAATTGGTTTTTGCTTCAGCAACATCACCATTTCCTCTGCTTTAATCAAACCATCACGTTTAACGGTGCCGTTGATCCGCAAATGCGGAATACTCGTAATCCCTTTTAAGAGTGCATTTTCAAAGTTTTGTTGCACTGTATCATAAAATTCATTACTATTTAGAATTTCATTCACTTCATTGATTGGTAGCCCAATTGATTCACTTGCTAAGATTAATGTATTTGGATCATCGATTGGCTGATTCTCTTCAAAACACAGTTTAAAAACAGCTTGATGATATAAATATGCTTTGTCTTTTCGTTTGGCGTAATGTGCCAATCGATGAGCTGGTATCGTTTCATCCTTTGTTTCCCGAATTGGATAACTGCGGTATAAGACTTCCAGCTCAGCGGGATTATGTTTTTCAAACACGTTTTTTAGCTCAAGATGTAGTAAGTATGATTCCTCACTTTTAAAATCCAACCATAATTCAATTCGCATTTTTCTTACTCCGTTCTTAAAGCTACAACTGGATCCTTATTAGCGGCAATTCTTGATGGAATGAAACCAGCTGTCAATGTTAATGCTACACTAATTACAATTAGGATCAACGCGTGCAGGATATTTAAGTCAGCAACATTACTAGCCTCTGTATAATAGTATAAAATGTTGTTGATAAAGGGAATCAGTGCGTATGTTGCAACAACACCCAATATTCCTGCCGCTAGTCCGATGATGATTGTTTCGGCATTGAAGACACGGGAAATGTCCTTCTTTCGTGCTCCGATACTTCTAAGTACTCCAATTTCCTTTGTCCTTTCGACAACGGATACATAGGTGATAATTCCAATCATAATCGATGAGACAAATAATGAGATTCCCGCAAAAGCTACTAAGACAATCGTAATCGTATTAATCATCTGATTCATAATATCTGTCACGGTCTCTGCAAAATCGGTATGAATGATATGTTTATCAGTATCCTCAATGTCATCGTTGTACGCTCTAAGGATACCAGCTATCTCCTTTTTACTTTCAAATGAGTTGGCTTGAATACTAATTTTGATCGGTGCTTGTCTGCCACCTAACTGGGCTAGCTGTGTCGTTGCAGTTGCTGTTGACATTTCATTACCATTGATAACGTTGATTATTGGCGTTTCTAAAAGAGCAGCTTCTTGATCCTTGACGATTTGTGAATCAACTGATGTTGATAAAACATGTTTGGTCAAATCTTGGCTATAACCAAAACCAATGCCCAAGCCTCCGTTAGTAACATCCTTTTTAACTCTGAAAATACCGACGATTTTAACTGGAATGGCACTTTCATGATTATATGCATAAGAAGCCCTAGTGGTGTAACGGCCAGTACTTTCATTTTTATTGTAGAAGGTATCGTTGTTTGTTAACATGAATTCAACCTTCATAATATCTTCAAAAGAAATCTCTATATCGTCACCGATAATTCCTAATTGATCAAAGATGCTTCTTGGGATTTGGTTTCGATTATTAATAATCAAGACAAGATTCAATTCGCCCGGTTCCAAGAAACGGCCTTCCAGTCGATCATATCTGGATTCAACAAAGCCTTTATCGTTTGCTGATAATTGTTGGAGTGAGAAAGCACCTGTGCTTACTCTTACGATATTACCAGCAATGTTTTCTCTTAGAAAAATAGGCTGAACCATGTAGGAGTATGTAACATCATCATAAAGTGTATTGGGAATATTGGTCTCAATATAATCAATATACTCAGGTGTAATAATGTTTGCATGCTGTTGAACTAAAGGAACAGATTGTACATACGGCTTAATAATGCGATCATCAGGATATAATCCTAGCTGTGTTTCCCTTGGTCTTTCCATTGGAATCGAGTAGGAAATCCGTTCAACCGTAATTGGTAGACCCGCTAGTAATTCCTGTTCTGCATCATCAACATAGGATTTAACCCCATTTGACAAAGCCAAGACCAAGGCAACACCAATAATGCCAATGCTTCCGGCGATTGCGGTAATAATTGTTCGAATAAATTTTGAAATCAAGTTATTAAAGCTGAGATTCAGAGCTGTTAAATGCGACATCGCAGTATGCTTTGTACTTCGTTTTTCAACTTTGACCACTTCTTGGACATACGGAACACTATCGCTTTGAACCTTGCCGTCTAAAAGATGAATCATACGATCGCTGTATGTTTCAGCTAAGATCGGATTATGGGTGACCATAATGACTAGTTTATCTTTAGAAATCGCTTTTAGGATTGCCATGATCGTAGTGCTTGTTTCAGTATCAAGTGAACCGGTTGGCTCATCGGCTAAAACAATATTGGGATTGTTGACGATTGCTCTAGCAATCGCAACCCTTTGCATCTGACCACCAGACAGTTGGTTCGGTTTTTTTGTTAACTGATCGCCAAGTCCAACATCCTCTAATGCTTTGATTGCCCGTTTCTTTCTTTCTTTTGGTGTTATACCTGAAAGTGTTAATGCCATTTCAACGTTTTTTAAAACACTAATATGGGTGATCAAGTTATAGTTTTGAAAAACGAAACCAATTTGATGATTACGATAGGTGTCCCAATCCTGGTCACTAAAATCCTTTGTTGAAAGTCCTTCGATCTTTAAATCACCTTCGGTGTATTGATCAAGACCACCAATAATGTTTAAAAGCGTTGTTTTACCGCAACCTGATGGACCTAAGACAGAAACAAACCCCTTTGAGTCAAAGGCTAAATCAATACCTCTTAAGGCTTTTACTTTCATGCTACTAGTTTCATATACCTTATGAATGTTTATTAAATCTAACATAAAACCACTTCCAATCCTATTCTCATTATAAGAACAATGTCTTTATTATGCAAAACAATTGTTTTATCACATAATTTACTTTATTTTTTTGGGTAAACAATTTGCTCATTTATAACAGTTAAATACACTTGATCTCTTAATAACTCTTCAATTGGTGCCTTTAATAAATCCAGCTTAAAAGCCGACAAATCAGCGCGATAGCCTACCTTTAGCTTTCCGCTATTGGTGCTATTGCCGATTTTTGCAGCATTGACTGTATAACCCAAAATTGCTTCATAGCGTGTAATTCTTTCGTTTTCATTATAAATCTTATTATCTTTACCAGTTCTTGTTACTGCGGCATAAATACCTAAGAGCGGATTTGGCTCTTCAATTGGTGCGTCACTACCAAAAGCTAGTGTTATTTTTAAATCCTGATATGTTTTAAAGGGGTACAGGTATTGGGGAATCTTTGAAAAATTATCCTTAATCTCCGGCAAATCACTGACTAGGAATTGTGGTTGAGCATCAATCATAATCGGCATTGGACTATAATCATCAATTGTCTTTTGAGCAAGTGCGCTTGCGTGAATGATCCGGTCAAATTGACCCTGTTTTGGGGGATATTTTTTTAAAACCGTTAAAAGTTCGTCTAGTCCTTTATCACCGATGACATGAACTGCCACTGTTAGTTCTAATAATCTAATTCTCTTAATTAAATCAACTAACGCTCCTTCTTTGAAAATACGTACGCCACAATCATTTGAATTGCGATAAGGATCAAACATTAAAGCTGTTTTTGAACCAAAAGTGCCATCAAAAAAGAGCTTTGTCGCGTCTAGTCGGATATTTTCATCGATAACTGCCTGCTCATCCTTTTCATAGTTGTCCAATTCTTCATGAGCCAGCAGTAAATTGACTCTAAAGGGGGTTTTTGCTAGAACTGTTTTATAAGCTTCAATTGTCGAATGATAACCATTAAAATAGCGCATATCATCACTATGACCGCCCGTAAGTCCGAAGCGATATAAATGTGAAATGCTTGTCTCAAGCATTTTCTCGATTTCTAGTTGGGTATAACTCGGCATTTTTTTAATCACATCTTCTGCAGCTGTTTCCAAAAGAATACCGGTTGCTGAATTTAAATTTAAATCTTCAATCACTTTTGTGTTTACGGTCAAGGCATGATAATCTCGGTGTCTTAATAAGACCCACTTATCATTGACAACTGAATCAATTTCAAGTGCTGTTACACCTAAGTTTTGATATCCCTCGGCAAAGATAAATGAATGGGCGGTTTGCTGTTCCCTTAGGAAAGCCAACAACTCTTTTTTATTAGTTATGCCAGTTACATCAAACCGATTCAATTTTTGACCATAGCCAATGATATGCAAATGACTATCAACAAAACCAGGATAGACATGTGTGTTGTTTAAATCAACCGCTTTAGTAACAGACTCGCGATTTAGATTATCCCCAATTTCGACAATTCTGCCGTTATTAGTAATCATTTCACTCGCATTTGGCTGATTCTCATCTAGAGTGTGAAAGGTTGCGTTATGCCATAAAATCATTTACTCCACCTCATTTTTTTGGTTCAAATATGCTTTGATCTCTTCATAAGTAAAACCTTTGGTTAAAAGCTTCTGAACTATTTTTTCCCGCAACTCATGTCTGTTTTCAGTTTGCTTAAGCTTTCTAATCAAACTTGTATATGCTTTCTCCAATAAAACTTTAGTATCAACAACCAAACTTTGACTTTCTTCATACAGAATTTGATCAATAATCTCAAGTGAAAAACCTTTTGCATAAAAATGCTGTCTCGTTGATTGAATGATTTGTTTTTTTGTTTTATTTGTCTTCTTTTTTAAAACTTTTGGAACCAAATGTGAAACAATTTCTCTTTCATCTATTTTTAAGTTTTTAACGATTAATGGCTTTTCAAGGCCTTTTTGTTCTAGTTTGCTCATCATCATTTTCGGACCATATTGATATTTTTTCGCTTCAATATAATCCTTGATGTATTGCTCGTCATCAATAAATTTTTGTTCTGTTACTTTGTGTAGCACTTGTTTAATAACACTTTCAGGAAACTGTTTTTTCGCTAAACTTTCTTTTAACTCAAAACCGGTTTTGCGCCACTTCAAAATTTGATAGGCCGTTGATAACGCCAGAAAATAACTGTTGTCCAGTAACATGTTTTTCCATGTTTCCAGATTGACAGTATCACCATTTTTCAAGCGATATTTAATCATGGTATCAGCGTCTAGCTTGATTTCATTATCGTCATCGACCAAAAACCATGTCTTGTTCTTTTTTAAGACTGTTATTTTTTTAGCCATTGTTCTTGATGATATTGATTAAGGCTTTCAATTGCTGATCGTTTTTGTAGTCCTGTTTCGCCAGCAGCCAATAATCAAACATGTGTCTGCTTGTTGCTAAGTCAAGTTTTTTTGTCACATCTAAGTCATTATCAATTTGATACCTTTCAATCAATTCTTCAGTTGCTAAATCAAAATAACCATCTGTTCGAATATCTTCATCATAATGAGCATTTAAGAATGCTTGGAAATTTCCTAAAGACATTTCAACTTGATCAAATCCAACTTCTTTCGTGTAAAACAAATTTTCAATTGCTAAATAGCCACTTTGATCAATTCTGGTATAAGGAATTGGCTGTTCGGCAATATTGATATTATCCTTGCCGTAAGTCCATATTCCTAAAGTCATATAAAGGTGGTAATCAATATTATTGATTGTCTTTAATGGTTTATAGCTTCCATCACTACCTCTTGCAATTGATTGATAAACATTTTTGCCATATGTTTGATTGCCATAAACAGTATAGCCGTGTTCGGCTAAGACAGCCGCTAAGACTTCCGAAGCTGATGCACTACTACCATTGACCAAAACCCTTATATCGTAATCAACACCTGTTGCCCCACGGTAAACAAGTGGATTGCCAACTCTTGGTGTCAAGGTAAACAATGCTTCGGTTGTATATGGTAAAAGCTGCTGAACAATATTATGCAACGAAGCTACACTTCCACCCGGATTATCCCTTAAATCAAGAATTAGTGTATGGTCTTCCTTATCACCATCCATTCTTGCCTCTAGTTCCTCTCTAACCTGTTTGAATAAATTATTGGTACCAATGCTGATAATTTGATTGGTTTCATGATTGCTTTCCTGTTGATTAAATTGTGTAATTCTAATGTAATGAATATTTGCTTCTTCCAAATCAAGCGTATAGACTGATGGTCTTGCCATTGTGGCAAAACCCAAATCAATATTTGTTATCATTGGTTCATCCATTTGTTGTTCATCTGGATTAAGAACCAAAAGTGTATGTTCACTGTCTTTACTACCGGCAAGATAAGACATCATGCCGCCTTGCGTTAAATTTTCAAAATAATAAGTCATCTCATCTTTCTTAACCCCAATAATTAAATCATTGGGATAAAGGTTTTTATAGGCTGGCCCATCAGGTTGGACATTGACAATCCTTAACCCTTGCTTCTCATACATCAAGGTAACACCAATTCCGACAAATTCTTCCGGATTTGAAGACTCTCTTGGGATTGCTGCTAAGCGTGTATAGGGATCATTGAATTTTACTGCATAACTACGAATAACCGCATCCATATATGTAATAAAGGCTTCATGTTCATCCGTAGCCGTTAGTCCATCATAATAATATTCATCCTTAATCTGTTGACTAATCAAATCAAACATGTTTTCCTCTTGCTCAGCTGTTTTGAGTGTATTTGAAATAAAAAGTCCAAACAAGAATGCAGCAATTACAGCACCAATGAAAATAATTCCTAACTTTTTTGAATCCATCTTTCAAACCCCCTCGTAAATCCTTCACCTAAAGCTTCATTTGTTTTAGTAACAAAGACAAATGCATTTGGATCTGCTTCTTTAACCATTAGTTTAAACTGATACAATTCTCGCATCGTTAACGTGACAACAATCATATCTTTTTCCTGATTGGTGTAACCACCTAAGACTTTGATTCTTGTAAAGCTGCGATCCAGTTTACCAATGATGCTATCCTTAAAGCGATCAGCGTGATCAGTAATAATGAATAATGTATAACCTGATTTTCCTTCAATTGCTAGGCGATCAATAAACAACCCCGCTAACAGCATTGAACCGATGGCGTAAAAACCGGCTTGTAAATCAACAATCATCGCAAGGAGAATAACAATTCCATCGATAATGTATAAAGCAGTTGAAAAAGGAATTTTCAAGTATTTATGCAAAATCTTTTGAATAATATCCACACCACCGGTAGTGGAATTGTTTCTGATAACAAGGGCTAAGCCTAATCCAATTGAGATTCCACCAAAAACGCTTGAAACTAAATATGGACTTTCTTGCATATGTTTCATAATGATATCATTGTCAATCGTTCTAGCTAAAATAAATACTAAAACGGGCGATAGCATCGCAGCATAGATTGTATTAATGAAAAACTTCTTGCCTAAGAAGATAAGTCCAACAAAAAGTAATATGATATTAGCAACTAAATAGAAAACATCAACATCAATCCATTTTTGAACTAAAACAGCAATACCCATTACACCACCGACAACTAAGTTTTGTGGTAACAAAAACAAATAAAAACCAAGGGTCATAATAATGACGCCTACGGTAATTTCTGCTAATTCAATTCGTCTGGTCTTATTTAAGAAAGTTCGCATATTATCCCTTTGTCTTCAGATACGCATTGATAAAGCCATCCAAATCTCCGTTCATCACTTGATCAACTTGACCAACTTCATAATCCGTTCTGTGGTCTTTAACCATTTGATAAGGTTGAAAAACGTAAGATCTTATCTGTGACCCCCACGCAATATCTTTTTGCTCTCCTTTGATTTTCTTTAACTGATCTTCTTGTTTCTGTATTTCCAGCTGTAGTAGTTTTGACTTTAAAACATTCAAAGCCGCTTCTTTGTTTTTAATTTGGCTTCGTTCATTTTGACATGTAATAACCGTATTTGTCGGTAAATGGGTAATTCTGACGGCTGAATCGGTTGTATTAACTGATTGGCCACCAGCACCACTGCTGCGATAAACATCAATTTTTAAATCTTCATCTTTAATCTCAATTTCAATTGTTTCGTCAATTTCAGGGACAACATCAACTGAGGCAAATGATGTATGTCTTCTGGCATTTGAATCAAAGGGCGAAATACGCACCAAGCGGTGTACTCCCCGTTCAGATTGCAAATAGCCATAGGCAAACGGTCCCTTGATTAAAAGGGTTACTGATTTTATACCCGCTTCTTCACCATCTTGGTAATCTAGCACTTCAACTTTAAACCCTTTCTTTTGGGCATAACGTTGATACATGCGTAAAAGCATTTCACACCAATCCTGGGATTCAGTTCCACCAGCACCGGAGTGAAGTTCAAGAATTGCGTTACTTTGATCATAAGGACCGTTTAATAATATTCTTACTTCAAATTCACGAATTCTAACCAGAAATTCATTTAAGTCTTTTTCTAAGATTAACCATTCTTCGGTCGCTTCCTCACTTATCTCAAACCATTCCTCAATGCCTTCAAACTGTCTTTCTAATCTGCTTAATGTTTCTATTTCATCCAAAATCGTATTTGCTTTTTGGGTAATCTTTTTAGCGTTGTTTTGGTCTTGCCAAAAGTTAGGAGCCTGCATTTTAAGATTTAATTGCTGGTATTCTTTTTGCAGTTTATCCGGATCAATTGCGCGTGCTAAATCTTCTAAACTTTGTCGAAAGGACTCTAAGATTTTGTTAATTTCATATCTTTCCATCTAAAACAACTCCTATCGCCATGGCATGTTTCTCTGTCCGCGATTCTTTCTTACTTTTGGTCTTTTTGGTCTTTGGTCAGAGCGAATCTCATTGGTTGACGTATTCTTGACAACTGCTTCTCGTTCAACATTGACATGAATTTGGGCTCTAATGACGTATCTTGCGACATCAACAGAAATATTGTAAACCATTTCGTTAAACAATCGCAATCCCTCCTGTTGATAAACGATAAGTGGATTTTGCTGTCCGTATGCTTGAAGTGATACTGCTTGTCTTAACTCACTCATTGTAT
>JBAYPP010000031.1:0-10377 GCA_041677585.1 Acholeplasmataceae bacterium | reverse complement strand
ACTGATTCGTTAAGTCTCATGATGATTAAATCATTTTTCCAGGTAACATGGTATTGAATCATTGTCATTAGCGTTAGAAAATAAAACAAAGTACTCACCTCTAATCAATTGTAGAGAAAAGTACTTTGAATTTCTTTTATTTTTTTTATGACTTAAAAATTACTCTGCATTTATGTCAATCTTGAAATTACCTAAATCCATTTCACCACCGATGGTGATTTTAATTAAGTATTCACCTGGTTCTAAATCTAGAACCGGTCTAACGTATACTGTTCCGGCTGAATCACTTGCATATAGCAGCTTGTCTTCACCAAACTCATACTCTAAATCATCATAATCTCCGTTATTGTTATGACCGATAATATAATAGATTCCTTGTTGTTCTAAATCTAGGTTTAGGATTTCCATTGTTCCGTGCTGTCCAAACATATCTAAGAATAGGTAAACAAACGATAAATCACCGTTGAAATCCATCCCTGGCAATTTAACATCAATTGTAATGCCTGCTACATCGATTTCTTCACCAACAATATATTCTGTCTTGTTAGGATTATTAAGCGCCCATGAAATTGCTTCTGACTCATCAGACCAGCGAATAATAGCTGACTCTCCGCCTCCTAGCATTCCCAAAGGTAAGACAAAGGCGACATAACCGACCGCACTGACCGAAACATTTTCTCTTAGACTGTTTCCGCTTGCAATTGGCAATAAGATCATTTCATCCGTTTCAATCGTTCCTAAAATACGTAATGATGATGGCATGATCGTAGAATCCGTCATTGGTGAATCAATTCTAATTCCTGTATTGCTGGCTTCGAGGATTGTAATGTTCTTAACGGTTATCTCAGAACTATGGACATATATTGCAGCACTTAAATCTGTAAATCCACCGGTCATACCTGGTTTAATAAAGGTTAAATTTTCAACATATCCATTTGTTGATAGATGATAACGTAAGTGATAACGATTTGAATTTCGAAGCACTAAGTCCATAAAATAAACATTCTCTGTTTCTCTAACGTCAATAAGTCTTTCGATTCCTTCTGATAAAATTGTATGTCCATTACCAATTAAGGTAAATGGATAATCAATTTCAATTGTGTTTGTTAATGTAATGTCAGCGGTTAAGATAACTGCTCCAACTTCTTCATCAAGTGCATTTTTCAATTCCTCAACTGTACCTACAGGTAATACATTAACAATCAAGACAGGATCTGATATCTGTACTGGTAGACTAGTGTTATCTGGATGAAACTCAACATGATATAAAAACCCACCGATTGTTTCGTCTTCATGAACAAATATCTGCTCATTCTCGATAATTTCAATTTCTGTACCATTAACAAACCATTTATAAACACCTGTGCCAATGGTCTCTGAAAGTGTGTTTACTGATAATTCTCTTGCAGTAATTTCAGTACTTTGAACTGCAACACCATCAAGACTTAACACTAGCTTGTCATAAGTGAAAATATAGTGTTGGAAGTTTGATTGATATTTACCTACCTGTAAGTAGATTAAGTAGTTTCCAACTCCATATTCATTAAAATCAATTTCTAACTCGATTTTTCCTTCATTGTTTTCAACAATCATATCTTCAACTAAATTAACGATAAATTCCATCGAATCAATTTCGCGCATGAATTCATCGCGTTTAACAATAATCCAAGAAGCTGTTGTGTGCGATAAGTTATTTCTTAAAATTGCCGTATAGGTTACGATTCCACTATCTTCACCAATGACTGCGTTAATTTGATGCGTTGAGTTATCAATGTTATTTGAAATTGAAACCTGTGTTGGTCTTTCAGTGACAGTAATAACCGCCTCTTCGGTCAATGTTTTGGCAACACCCTTTAATGTAAACTTAACTGTTACTCGTACATTAAGATTAAGCGTATGCTTGATTTCAACAAAATGTGTCAATGTGTTTGTCGCAACAACAGCAGAACCCTCATACCAAGTGATTGTCAAATCATCCATTGAAAGTTCGTTATCTTCAAAATACCTTAAGACAAGTGTAAATGTAATATCATCTAACTCTTCTGTTTCTTCATAAAGCTGGTTGAGTTCACCAACATTTGTTAATGTAATCTCTGGGCTTTTGACTTCATTATCGATAATTTCAATACAGCCTACTAACACAAACAACAATGTTACACATAATACTAGATATTTTATTTTTTTCATTTCTACGCTCCTATCTATTTTCATAATTTTGGGGATCTAATAAGTAAATTATAAATGGTGATGTTCCTCCAATTGAGGGATGCATCGCTTCAATAAAATTAGGGATTCTTTGTTTTTTAATCAATGAATTAACAAAGGATTCGTCGCCAACAAATTCAATTTGACCTAAATTTAGGCGACCTCCACGAACCATAATGATTGCGTTAACAAAATAATTCTTTCCTTCTTTGTGATATACATCTGCGTATTGATCACTCTTTAACTCTCTTAGGATGTATCCGAAATTGGCCATATTAAGCGCTCCTGAGGCATCATCTAAGTTTCTCCATGTGAGTGAGCTGATCGCGGGTTTGTCTATCGTTGAATGCAATTCAATCTTGCTTATACCCCCTCCACGTCTTGTGTTTTGGATTACTAAACCAATTGCGGTATAACTAATTGTTGTTGAATGAATCTCTAAGTATGTGCTTTCATGAAGTGAGAAATCGGGAGGATAATTATCAACTTCAATTGAGGCTAAATAAGCTCCAATCAATCGATTTTCTACTAATTTAAAATGAGTAGACCGATCAGTAACACCTTCTTCGGTTGTGGCAAACCCTTCAATTGAAATATTCATTCTTCCATTTTCAATAATATTGCCGACAGCCTCCATATAACGATCTCGATTTGATTTAGCAATCAAACCAACATTGATAATATTTTCATATGGTTGACTATGTTCGTCCAATGGACCGATAACATGTGTATTATATAAGCCGCTGTTGTTCCCATTGAACTCAATGGCATAGCGACCGATATATCTTAAACTTCCGTCTTCATTACGATCTTCGTAATGTGGCAGTTTCGAATGATCAAGCTTAAAGCCATTTCCATAAATCTTTGTTCCATTTGTAAAAACAATAAAGTCTTCTAATACGATGTGATCTAACAAGTATAATCGTTTCCCAAGGGTTCGATTATTATCATTTCTTAAAGCTTGATATGTATATATATTAACACCATCCTGATTAACATTGAAGCTAAATGATGCATTTTTGGCTAAATCTTTCGTGCTAAGTTGAGCATTTGGCTGGAGTTCTAAGGTCAACTCACCTCGACCATTGCCAAATACTTCATGTCCTCGTTTAATGATATTGTTAAAAACAAAGTTGTTATCATACAAAGCATCCGCATTTATTAGTAGCTCTGCATTGATTTGCGCTTGTTCTGCTTCTGAGAGATTATTAAATGCTTGTTTTGGATAATATGTATACCCAACCTTTACATGACCGCTTGTGCCAAATTGGTAATCCTTATGAATATTTGTGTAATCCAAGACAACACCTTGAATCGAAGCTGGCGGTAGATTTGGATCAGCAACATAAATATCACTATATGCTTCGTATAATCCATCTTTTGAAACAACTGTTAATTTTGCAAAACCAAAATTTTCAATTTTAAGTTTTAACGATATTAATCCCCTATTAATGAAATAATTATCATCTTTGGCTGTTTCCAAAGTAAAGATTTGATTTGGGTTCTTATCTATATTCGGTTCGATGTAACGATCATCATAATCCATTACTAAATTACCTTCATCATCATAGATCCAAAAAGAGTTGTTTCTTGATCCCACAGGGTTGATTTGAAATTTCAAATCATAGACATCACCGATTTTATCAGCCATGATGTCTTCACCTTCAATCATTTGAACGCTAGAGACAGGGATCGGAACATAATAGGCAATGATGGTTGATGTGAAAGTGACGATTGCAAATATTAAAATGGGAAAAGTCAGTAAAAACATGATCAAAATCTTTTTCAATTTGCTTTCACCGCCTTTCTTAGTTTTAAGTAACCAAATGCTGCATACGTTATGATCGTAATGAACATTATGGTGTATAACAATAGGTTAACACTATCTGCTGTTAGGTTAACGATAAATAGGTTCATTATTTTAAATCTTCTCATTTGTGGAAACAGCTTTACTAAATACGGCAAAGCAATGTTTATCAATCCTAATCCAACCCCGATTAATAAACCATACAATAAATTATTGTACATATTCAACCCTTCATCAAATCCGCCTTCATTTGCTGTTAGTTGCGGGTTCTTATAGTCGCTTGCTACAGAGTTGAAGGTGTATCCAAACAAGAAGACAATTGACATTATGTATATAAAGACGCCTTGGAATAAACCAATGAAACCAGCAGCAACGATTACAATAATTGAGATTGTTAACATTATGATGCTTAAAATATAACCAAAACCAATTCTTGCGATAATCTGCTTAAACATTGGAACCGGAATAATTTTGGCAATATAATAAGCGTTTTTCTGCCTGGAGATAATGGTTCCTTGAAAGCCGTTTGCCAAAAGAATAAAGATTAAGATTGTTAAGATTGTAATGCCTGGTACAATTTCTGCACCCACAGCTAACTCACCAGCCTGACTGGTTAGTTTGATTGTAAAGAACACAAAAACAGGCATTAAAATATTCATCACGATCGCTTGAAAAGCATAATTTGAATTTCTTGTTAACGTTTTAAACTCTTTTTTAAAGATTGATACTAAAGGTTTTGCTGCCTTTGGTGGATATTTCGTCGTAACTACAATCTTTTCGTTTTGCTCATTAATCGCTTTAAAGAAAAAGTGTTTAAGAATAACGTATGATGCGGTTGATAAAACTGCCAGTAAGCCAACAATGATTAAAAGGTTTAACCCAAATGTAACAAACCGCGCATTATTGATCATATTATAAAAAACACCGCTTAATCTTAAGTTTTGAACAGATTGGCGTAACTCATTGATCACTTCTGGCTTTATTAAAGGATTGCTTGATGAAGCAGTAATGTCAATAAACTTTAGTATTAGTTCAACAAACCCAATATAAGCAATAAAAAATGCGCCAATTATCACGATCAATCCAATAATCAATAGCCCTTTGTTCTTTTGAATAACCCTGATTAGCTTAGAAACGGGAATTGACAAAAAGCTCGCAAAGAATAATGGTATGAACGGTAAAACAAGACCGATGATTACTAATCGCAAGAAATAACCGATTGTTTGGTGACTAACTAAGCCATATACTCCAGCCGTTAAGGCAAGGAATAAAAATGCGATTATTAATTGTTTTATATAAATAAAAATAATCTTTGAAACAAAGATTGTTTCTGTTTTGATCGGTAGCTTTAAATACAAAAAGTTATCGTCGTTGTTAAACAACTGTTTAATAATATTAACAACTTCATAGATTGTAAGCACAATGATTAAAATAAAGAAGATTGCTTTTAAATAAACATCACCTAAATCTAAACGGTAAAAGGAGTCTGTAATCTGATATAACACAAATCCCATTAAACCTAATAAGCCAATTGATAAAATCAGAATTGCGATAATTCCGGTTAAGTTTTTCGTTGTAATTTTAAATTGACTTGGCCTACTTCTTTTAAAGTAATTCTTTAGCAATAGTAAAATCATTGGTTTTTGATTGCCTCATAGTGTTTATAAATATTTTGAATTTCTTCTTTGGTCTCAAATAGTCCTTTTATTTCTCCATTATGAATAATTCCAACTCGTGTGCATAAATCAATTACTATCTCCAATACATGTGAGGAAAAGATAATTGTATTGCCTAATTTGACATATTCTTTCATGAAGTTCTTAATTTCAGTCATGGAAAATGGATCAAGTCCAACAAGTGGTTCATCTAAAATCCATAGTTTAAGATAATGAATGATTCCACCCATGATTGCTATTTTCTGTTTCATACCGTGTGAATATGTTTTGATTAAGGAATCAAGTGCATCATTCATTGAAAACATCTTAGCAAAAAACTCTATTCTTTCATCTCTTAATTCTTTTGATATTTGATAGACATCAGCCATAAAGTAAATATATTCTCTACCTGTCAGTTCTTCGAAAGTAGCGTGATTGTCCGGAATAAATCCTAAAGTTTGCTTAGCTTTAAGTGGATCTGTTTTAATATCGTACCCATCAATTAAGATTGATCCTTGATCAAAGGATAAGATGCCTGTAATACATTTAAATGTTGTCGATTTTCCGGCACCGTTGAGCCCTAAAAAACCAAATATCTCAGCTTTGTTAAGTACCAAACTAATGTTGTTAACGGCTGGCTTTTGTGCCCCCTTGTATGTTTTTGATAAATTTGCAATTTTTAGCATAAGTGCCTCTTTCTTGTTGAATGTGTAAAAGGCACTTTACACAATATTGTGAGAGTGCCTTTAGACTCTAACTTTATTCTAATTGATTAAATAAGAAATCTAGGATATATTCAAGTTCTAATGAACCTAAATATACGATAGTGTAGTAGAACTCTTCAATCATTGGTATGTCTGCTATTAATTCAGTTCTACCAGAATCAATGATTATTTGCTTGATTTCTTCAAATGATTTGCCAATCATTAATTCTTCTAATTCATCTTCCACTTGAATTCCCGCGGCATAAATATAACCACTCATATTAACCCCAAAGCTTCGAGTATAACCTTCAGCTAATTCTGGTGCACTAAAGCCCATTCTTACTGCATCTTGGAAATCTAGACTTGCATATAAGCCATCATAACTATCTGACACTAAATCATATACGTCAATCATGCCATTTAAGATTGCCGTTTCAAGTGTCATCACACCTGATGTAATTGGAACATTTTCTGAATAATCAACAGCAATACTATCAATTATGTAACCTGCTTGAGTTGGTAGTGAAAGTCTTACTTGTAAATCTTCAGTATGAATATTTTCTAGGTTTAATTCGATTAGGAATTCTTCTAATAAGTATGAACCTCTTTGAATATCACCTTGATAAACCCACTCTGTTCCATTCCATACTTCAACTCTGATTAGTAATGAATCAAAAATGTTCTGTATTGATTGTTTACTTTCTTGACTACCCATAAATGCTCTATCTAACCACCATAGGTTTTGCTGTGCATTAATTGATGCTAGAATTTGGTTCATTGCATCCATCGTACCGCTGTTATCTTTAACTGTAATCATAAACTTGGCATTATTACTGTTTGGTCTGTTAAATGTTGCGATGAAGTAACCTAATGGATCTTGGATGTTAGGATCAAATTGTGCAAAATTACCATCTTTTTGTAAAACTTCATTTAGATATGAATTTCCATAATGGTCAACAAATGATGTTGGGGCAATTCTGTCCTTAATTGTATGTGGATTACCATAGACATCGATGAAGAAGTCAATGATTTCACTATCAAATTCGTAATCAAAGTAGAAGATATTCGCACCATTAAGCATTGTAATTGAGTCTCCTTCTTCAATTACTTCAATATAGTATTTACCGTCTATACCTTGTAGTAATCGTAAGGTTCCATATGTGGTAGATTCTACTGTTTTTAACATTGAATGTGAAATTGGCTCATGTTCAAAGTGTAAGTTTCCTTCTGAATCAACGCTGTACAGATATGGAGAACCACTTGTACCGTTTTGAACAATTGTTACTCTTTGTTCTTTTATTACACCACGATATGTAACAGAAACATCTACATACCCTGTTCTTGTACCAGAATTTGATTTACTTGCAATTGTAATGTTGTTTATTGTGACATTGCCGTTTGCATTTGTAATGAACGGTCCTGTTGGTACTGTAATCCAATTATCAGTTGAATTTATTGTGACATTAATACTTTCCAAAGGTAAGTTAGTATATCCATCAACTAATGTAACATTAATTGAAGTACTTCCTCCATCGCTAGAAATATTGCCTGTTGGCCCAACGGCAGTCAATATGAATAATTGATGAACAAATTCATATGCTTTTTTATAGTACAATCCTGTTAGTGAAGTATAACTTATTTCAAATGAAATTGTCGAGTACTCTTCCCAACTTGGATCAAAAGGAATCATTATTGTTGCAATCCCATGTTCATCAGTTATAGCTGTAAACTCACCAATTGAACTTGTAAATTTGACTTCAAGCCCTTCAACTGGGTTACCGTTATTATATTTAAATGTTTCACTTATTATTACAACTTCTTCTCCAAGTTCATTAAATCCTTTTTCATAAGTTGTATTTGAAATATAAGGTGCAATATCAATTTCACCAATTGTGCTTCCACTGGTTCCTGTAACATACCTATATTTGTGAGAAGTTAAAGCACCAGATTCTAATGTTAATACTCCGTTTTCGAGTAATTGTATTTCGCCAGCGAGACTTCCACCACTTCTAACAATTATTTCACCATTTATAAGTGCTTCTGCTGGAGTAAAACGGTCAAAGTTTGTTGGTGGCTTAGTACGATAGAAATTAGAATAATTATTTGGATAAACAGGAGAATCGTTAATTGTTCCTGTTGGCACGATTGATATTTTTGCACCATTTTCAATAACTACAGTAGCACCTTCTTCAACTACAACACTAGAACCAGGTAAGAAGCCAATCCGTGCTCCGTCTTTGATTGTAAGCGTACTACCTGACGATATTTTAAAGTTCCAAGTTCCATCAAACGGAATATCCTTATCTCTACTAGAAGCTGAAACACTTATTGTAACATTCACAGGATTAAAATTGGCATTTCCTTGAATATCAAGATTTACTTCTCCAGTTTCAGCATCATACGATTTAACCATTCTTCCACTCGTAAGCTGAATTAGGTAAGTATTATTTGGGCCAAGTAGAGGTATTGATCCATTGTTATAAGTTAAACCGATAATCGGTAGAGAAACAGAAACAACTGTTAAAGCATCATATGTAACGCCTGAATTTAAAATTAATGTTGTTTCAATATTGTTTGCAGTAAATTGGTTGAATGGGAACACAGTATTATAAATACCGCTTGTTACCGTTCCACCTCTAAAAGATTTAATAAATAATGTTTCTTGTATGCTAGCAGAACCCAAAGCCTCAACCTCACCATCTCCGTAGATATAACCTATTACATTTAAGTTTCCATACACTTTAATGATAGATTCTGCATCTATTCTTAACTGTGAGAAGTTTGAGTAATCAGTAAACCCCATAAATTGGGTTCCACTTCCTGTACTTCTAGTCGCATTGACTGTTAAAGTTCCGTTTATTACTAGTTCTAAGTTGCTTGGAATAATCAATTCTGAATATGGAATACGATTTGAGCTATTAACTACATTGTTATTAAACTGAGCTAACCCTGTGCTATATCCTGAACTAAATGGTACAAGTAAAATAACACCTGATTTAACTTCAAATGTGGTGGTCCCATAAACACTTTGTGCAACAGTACTTTCTGCAAAGGAAGTGTTGTATTTGACAATAATTGTTTGTCCTGAACTTGCTTCATCGAGCGCGTCTTCAATTGTATAATAAACTGAATTGTTACCAATCGTAACAGATTTAAACTTAATTGTAATTGTCTGATTGAGTTCATTTACATTATCGTTTCCAGGTATAGAAATATTATAGCTAATTGTGGTTGCCCCATTGGGTAACTCAATCTCATTAAGATAATCTTTTAACCATTGCTTATCTTCTGACCAACCAATTATTCCGAGAATATCTTCTTTTGAGTAAATTGTTTTACTGTTGTTTGTATAATCTTCTTCATAAATATCGTCAAGCAAAATGGTCATCTTATTAACTTCAACACTTATAGTCGATGATTCCAACTCATAATTATCACTATCATCACCTAAAAGCTCTAATGTAACACTATAGTCACCTACATTTAGTAAAGTGGTTGTAGTTATAACACTTACATCATCACTTCCAACAACTCCAATTAAATCAAATTCTGGGATAAAATCTGCTCCTGTATATTCATACTCTCTTACTGCAACTGCTGAAATGGTTTTTGGTGTAACACTAATCATCACATCTTCAACAAGAACGATTTCATAGTTTTCACCCGCATTTAATGTGTTAATTATAATTGTAGTTACACCTACTTTTTCATTATCAACGCCTAAATCTCCAAATATAATTTCTTCTGTATCATAATTCTTCAATCCGGATACACTATAGGTTAAGTCTGTATCTACACCATAGACTTTACTTTGACCACTTTCTGGTGTAATCGTTAAGGTTGCTGTTGAAATTGTTAATTCACCATAAACATAATAAATGTTATAGTTTGCGTTTGTTGCTGTTACGTTGATTTCATATTTACCAACATTTTCACCTGGTTCTCTATCATAATAAAGGTTGAATGCTTCTACATCATCAACTGCATTATCTAATACCACACTGTT
>JBAYPP010000030.1:0-10725 GCA_041677585.1 Acholeplasmataceae bacterium | reverse complement strand
TTCTGCGATCAAACGTTCAGCTACTTCTTTTTGAATCATCATCGTCGCTGATTTTAAATTCTTCGTTTCTAAAAAAGTAAATAGAATCGGCGTTGTAATATAATAAGGGACGTTTGCGACTAAATGTGTCTCTTCATTAAGCTTAAGCTCTGATTTTAAAAAATCCTGATAGATAATTGATAAGTTATCATAATCATTTTCCAATGAATCCAAAAACTTTTTTAAACTTAAATCAATTTCATAGGCAACCACATCTTTGGCCACTAAAACAAGTTCCTTTGTCAATCCACCTTGACCGGGACCTATTTCTAAGACATTTTTATTCTTAATATCTGCCTCACGGACAATTTTCTTTAAAAGATTAGTGTCTTTTAGGAAGTTTTGTCCAAAATGTTTTTTAGTTTGATGATTCATTTAACGCCTCTATCAATTCTACTTCTTTTATTCCAAATAGATGTAGTCGATTCAACAACGTTTTCCCATTTGGATATCCTAAATACAATCTTTTCGCAATGATTACTCTTTTTGTTTTACTATTTTCTTTTCCGATCAAACCTAAAGCATATAGTTTTGTTGTCGTTACATCACTTTTGCTAATTGTGATATTCGCTCGCATAGATGCGATTGCTTCTTTAATGTCATTGGTCGTAGCATGTTCAATTCCGATTTTCTTATTATTTTTGCTTTTAGCTTTTTCCTGTGCCAAAAAGACATGTAAACAGTTGTTTAGCTTTTGATCCAAAACTGAACGAATTCTTTCACCTGCATGGTCTGGATCCAAAAATAAGACCAAATCAGAAGTCTCATCTAACTTTTGCAGCATTGCTATTGTTTCATTACTAATCTCACTGCCATTAGTAGTGACAATATTAAGACTTGAATCGATTTGCAGTAATCGTGACCGATCGTGTTCTCCTTCAACGACAAAAACTTTCTGTCTCATGGCCGATAGAAGAACTTAGGATCTTTTTTAGTGCCGCTTTGCAAAAGACTGTCAATAATCCTTGATTGTTCTTTTAAACTTGAAACTTCGCCGTTTTCCAGCAAAATATAAATCTTTTCACCAAAACTCTCACCAAAGTCTTTATAAGTACTATTTTCTACCGTTCTTTTTGCTAGATAATATGGTCGTAAAGCGGGATTATATTGCTTTACGATTCGATTAATCTCCTCTTCGTTTGCTTGATCGTCATTTAAATATTTCCAAATTTTCCGATTGATAAAATCTTTCGATAATTCGCTTAAAACTTCATCGGATTCATAAATAAGACTGCCAATCAACCCGTTAACATAAAAGTCATCAAGCATCAAATATGATCGCAGATCATTTGGATTTTCAATTATTTTTTTGATTGGTGCTAAATTGAACGCAAACGAATATTTTTTTTCAATCAAGTGTTTTAATCGTAAAAAGATTTTTTCCAAGTTTACTTCATAAGCTCTGGCAACCGGATGATAGTAAACTTGCCAGTACATATGATAACGACTAATTAAATAACTCTCAATTGCGTGAATACCGCTTACCTTAAAAACAACTCTGCCGTCTTTTACTTTTAGGACTCGGATGATGCGATCTAAATCAACTCTACCATAGGCAGCACCAGTAAAATAGGCATCTCTTTCCAAGTAATCAAGTCGATCAGCGTCAAGTTGTGAGGAAATAAGTTGTTCGATTAAAGGATATCTACTGTTCTTTAAAATAATTGATGCTACATCTTCAGCAAAATCTGAATCAATTTCATCTAAAATTTGGCGTATTTCTTGGTTTGTGACAATAATCCCTGCTCCTATTTTTTCATGATCAACACCAAACACTGCTTCAAATGTATGTGAATAAGCGCCATGACCAATATCATGTAATAAAGCAGCAATCAAAAATAGCAGCTGTTCTCTTTTGTTTAAGCTCTTTTTTAAATCTGGTATTTCTAAAAAACGATACGCTACCTCATAAACACCTAGACTATGACTGAAACGTGAGTGCTCGGCCCCATGGAAAACCATTTGAACACCGCTTAGTTGTCTAATTCTTCTTAGCCTTTGAAAAACCGAACTATCGATTAGCTTCTTTACTGCTACATGGTCAACATGTATAAATCCATACAGTGGATCTTTAAAAACCTTTTGTTTTGTCAATAACATATTCCCACATCCTTTTTAGGTGAAAAAGTGCCCCATAAAAGGCACTACGCTGTGATCTTATAAGCTTTAACCAATTCAACTAAATCACCATTTTTCAGCATGAAGGCACTACCATCATCCGTGTCTAAATGGCAATCCAAACGGAAGTTTTTATTTACACGACATAAAACTTGGTCTAAAATCCCAGGCTTAATGCCACCGATTCTAATGCTAACAATCTGACCGTCTTCAACACCAAACTCTTGGGCTTCCTCTAAGGAAAAATGAATGTGTCGATCAGCAATAATAACACCTTCGTTTAATTCTATTTCACCTTTTGGTCCTATAAGCTTTGCACTACCAGAACCTACAACATCACCAGATGAGCGAAGTGGAGCGACAAACTTATTTCGAAGTGCATCACTTTGCGAAATTTCAACTTGTGATGCTTTTCTAACTGGACCTAAAATTCTTACACCAGTTAATAATTTTCCTCCTGGACTTACAACGTCAATCTTCTCCTCTGCTGCAAATTGATTGGGTTGACTTAACGGTTTCATTGGTGTTAATTCATAACCCTTGCCAAATAGTATTTCCAAATGTTCTTGTGATAAATGGGCGTGTCTTCCAGAGACACCTACAGGTATTTTTTTCATCTTAATCCTCCTTGACTGTTCGAAGTGATTATATCACTTATTATTCTTTATTACAATAAAAACATGGTAGAATACAAGAAACGGAGGTGCTTTGAATGTCAACCATTTTTGAAAAAATTGTAAAAAGAGAAATTCCCGCTTATATTGTCTATGAGGACGAGCTTGCAATTGCATTTTTGGATATCTCACAAGCGACAAAAGGACACACTCTTGTTGTCCCAAAAGCTCCTTATAGGGATATCTTTGAACTTCCCGAAGATGTAGCTTCCCATTTAATGAAAGTAATAGTTAAATTGGCTAAAGCAGTTCAAACTGCTTTTAATCCAAGGGGATTGAATATTTTAAGCAACAACGGTGAAGTGGCGGGTCAGTCGGTTTTTCATTATCACATGCATATCATTCCTCGCTATGATAAAACAGATGTTGGAATTCACTTTGAAAATCATATGTCCTCCTTAGAAAAAACTGATTATGAAAAAAGAGCCAACTTAGTTAAAGCGGCTCTATTATAAATAAAACTCCATCTTCGATATTTTCCACTTTGATCGACAGATTAAAGTGATTTAATGTTTTCTGAACGATACTCATTCCTAAACCAAATTGTCCTTTTTGGCCTTTTTCATATGGTTTGAATGCCTCTTTTGTAAACCGTTCTGCAATATGCTCACCATCATTAAAGAAGGTGAGTTTTCTTTGTTTTAAGGTAATTACAATTTTTGTTTTTGCATAGCGGATTGCGTTATCGATAATATTTGAGAAGGCGGTATAAAAATTATCCTTAACACCATAGTATTGTGACTGGTCTAAGTCCAGAATGAACTCAATGTTTGTTCTATACTTTTGATTATCAACAATATTTTCAATAACATCCTTTACTCTAACATCTTCAAAATCTTCCGTTCGTTTTAAATATTCCAATTTGTTTAACTCTAATAATTGCTTTACTTTTTGATTCAACATTTCTGCTTGTTTGATAATGACATCAGATTCATTACCTTCACCAACACCATCTGAAATGGCTTCAGCATACGATTTAATCACAGCAATCGGTGTTTTAAAATCATGACTGATGTTCTGAAGCATTTCCTGTTTTATTTTTTCGTTATCGGCAATCTCTTGCCGCATTTTTTCAACTGTTCTAGCTAAATCAGTGATTTCATCCTTACCGTCAATTTCAATCGGTTTTGTGTATTGATGAATTGATAACTCGGATACTTCACCTTGTAATCGTTTAATCCTTTCAACTGTAATTCTTGACCAGAAAAGAATAACTAGGTTACCTAAAACAACAATGCCAATCAAGCTAAAGAACAAGACGTAGTTGAAATAGTTGCTAAAGATTTTTAAATATGTTTCGCCAGTAAAAACGATTAGCAAATATTCGTTTGATCCATCAGTCCATTTTTCACCCAGAAAATAATATTCCTGTCGGTTCAATCTTAGGTTTTCATTGATTGAATGCTGATTTAAAAATGAGCGATTAAATGATTCATGGACTTGTTTAACCGTTAACCCATAATCCATTATTTGCATATTGTAGATTGTAATTGGAGTGCCGTTGCGATAATAAATATAGCCATTGTATTGACTTGGATTGGCTCCGTCGATGTTACTTTTGACATGATGATAATAAGCAGCTAATTGATTTTTGTTTTCATCTGCCCGATATCGATTAACAACAACCATCAAAAACAATAAAAACCCAAACGCTGATATTAGCGTTATCATTGAAAACAGCAAATTCAATTGCGTCATCAATTTTGGTTTCTTCATAGTAATCGATAACCAAATCCATAAATGGTTTCAATCTTCAAATCAGGCATTTTGTTTCTTAGTCGTCTTAATAAGTCATCGACAACTCTAACACTGCCATAATAGTTTTTACCCCAAACGTACTCCAAAATAACTTCACGTTCAAATGGTTGGTTAATGTTTTTTAAAAAGAAGACTAATAATTCAAATTCTTTATTCGTCAATTCGATTTGTTTTCCTTCTTTAAAGATCTCTCTTTTTGATAGGTTTATATCATATGGACCGTAACTAACAATTTCGTTTTGAATTAAATTCTGACGTTTCAATACCGCCTTAACTCTTAAGATCAATTCTCTTGGCGAATAAGGTTTTGCTAAATAATCATCGCTTCCTAATTCAAGCCCCATAATTTTGTCCAAATCTTGATCTCTTGCAGAAGTGAATATTACCGCGCCTGATTTGTTATTATTTTTTAATTCACGAATAATATCGTACCCACTAATATCACCTTCAAGCATAATATCCAATATCCAAAGATCAACATCATCATGAATATGGTTTATCGCTGTTTCTCCATCATGAAAAACTGTTACTTCATAGCCTTCACGGGCTAAATATTTTCGGATTATTTCCGCTAAATCTCGTTCATCTTCAACATAATATATTTTCATCTAATCCACTCCTTTTTTAGTAAAATAAGTGTGCGATTTGCACACTTATTATACCATAAAAAAATTCTGTTATTTGAGAGAAAAATGAAGTATCTTGATTATAACAAAATAATATGTGATTGCAATGTTTTTGTTGTGTGAAATTATGTTAGCGAATTATTTCTGTTTTCATATACGGAATCAATACTTTTGGTACTGTTATGCTTCCGTCTTCATTTTGATAGTTTTCAATGATTGCGATCATCGTTCTTCCGATCGCCAACCCTGATCCGTTTAAGGTGTGAACATACTCCGTCTTACTGTCTTTGGTTCGCTTAAAGCGAATGTTACCTCTTCGTGACTGAAAGTCTTCTGCATTACTAATTGATCCTATTTCACGATAAGTGTTTTGTCCCGGCAACCAAACTTCAATATCATATGTTTTTGCCATAGCAAAGCCCAAATCACCTGTTGATAGTGTTACAACCCGATAAGGAATATCCAGCTGTTTTAATACTTCTTCTGAATCTAACAACATTTTTTCAAGTTCCTGATAAGACTCTTCTGGTTTAGTAAATTTGATTAGCTCTACTTTATTAAACTGATGTTGTCTTAAGATTCCTCTTGTATCCTTTCCGGCAGAACCCGCTTCAGCCCTAAAAGCGGTTGTAAAAGAAACATACGCAATTGGAAGCTTATCACCTTCTAGTATTTCATCCCGATGAAGGTTAATTGTTGGCACTTCAGCTGTTGGATTTAAATACCAGTTTTGCTCGCCTGCAATAACCCGAAAGGCATCTTCTTTAAATTTCGGAAACTGTCCGGTTGAAAACATACTTTTATCGTTGACTATAAAGGGTGGGATAATTTCAGTGTATCCGTGTTTTTCCGCATGTAAATCCATCATGAATTGAATCAGTGCCCGCTCCAATCTGGCACCCAGTCCTTTATTAACAACAAAACGAGCTCCGGTTATTTTAGCTGCACGTTCAAAATCAAGAAGTCCAAGCTTCTCGCTTAGTTCAACATGATCTTTTGGTTGAAAACTAAATCTAGTCGGTTCTTTGAATTTTTTTATCTCTACATTTTCCTGATCACCCTTACCATAAGGGACGTTTTTGTGTGGAATATTGGGTGTTTCAGATAAAATTGTATAAATCTTTGTTTCAATTGCTTTTAACTCGTCATCCAAATCCTTGATTTCATCACCTAAATGAGCGACTTCATTTAAAACCGCCGTCGCATCCTTCTTGTTTCTTTTTAATTCACCGATCATTTTTGATTTTTCGTTTCTTAAAGCTTTTTTCACTTCAACGTCAGCAATCGCTTTTTTGCGTGCTTCATAAAGTGTAGAAAGTTCTCTTAAATAACCAAAATCTTTGTTTCTGGTTTCGAGTTTTTTGATTGTCTCTTCCATGTTTTCAATTAAAAATCTTAAATCTAACATTGTTTTCCCTCCAATTTGTCTAAAATAAAAAGTCCTTAGTAAAATCTAAGGACGAAAATTCGCGGTGCCACCTTAGTTCTAGATATAATCTAGCCCTCAAAGTCCTTAACGCGGACAGACGGATGTGATTAGCATCACTAAAGAGTAGATTCATAACTTGTTTGGCTTATTTACACCGACCATAAGCTCTCTTTCGCAAACTCGGTTACTACTAGTCTCTTTTACGTGTTGTATTCATTATATTATTTAATTTAATTTTGTCAAGCGGTAAATGCTAATAAAGCCCTTAATTATGCTTTATTGTTTGCTTTTTAAGCCTGTAAAATTACAGTTTTTAAGCAAAATAATTATGATATAATAAGTTCGGTGAACAATATGCAAAACATTATCGAGCTTTTAAAATACATTTTAATCGGCGTTGTTCAGGGTATTACTGAAATTTTGCCAATCTCAAGCAGTGGTCATTCTGCCATTGTGGCAGAATGGTTAAATATAACAACTGATTTTCCGGTTTTAGTAATGCTAATGCATTCAGGATCTTTTATTGCAGTCTTTCTTTTCTTCCGCAAGGAAGTCATAAGAATGTTTAGCGGTACATTTTTATATTTAGTTAAAAATGATGCGATGTATAAGGAAGATGCAATCTACTTTATGAAAGTGCTTATAGCCTGTATTCCAATTGGTATTGTGGGTTTCTTCTTTAGAGATTATTTATCAACCAATCTGCTCGTCGTCGGAATCTCTCTTGTCTTAACTGCTGGCTTATTGCTCTTTGTTTACTTAACACATACAAATGAGTGGACTGACCAGATAACTTGGAAAAGCGCGCTTCTAATCGGCGCTGTTCACACCTTCGGGATAATCCCGGGAGTTTCTAGAAGTGCGACAGTTTTGTCAAGCGGAATAAAACAAGGAATCAAAGTGAAAATAGCTGTTAACTTTTCGTTTATGTCCTATATTCTACTCTCTGTTCCAATTTTCATATTAGGTGTCGTTGATGCCATGGTTAATCCTGAACCAATCGATCTATTGGGTTATACATTAGCTTTCATTTTTAGTTTCATTTTCAGTTATCTAGGGATTAGATTTTTATACAACTATTTAAAGGTAAAATACTTTTTATACTTTGGAATTTATTGTTTTATTATCGGTGCAATAGCAATCATTACCTTCGTTTTATAACATGATTTATAATTAAAAAGGGCTTAACCCTTTTTAATTATCTACATGCTTTATTTGCTTGATTTTAATGGATAAATACCTGAAACAGGCAAGGTAAACATAAACCCAATAACTTCCTCATTGCTTGTTGTTAAAACTTTTTGGATCTCCTCAACGATGAGTGGTGCTTGTTCATCCTTTGGAATCACCGTGAAAATGGTCTTTGAAGAACCAACCTTTTGATTACTTATTTTTTGGAACGGACCACTTAATAGATAATTAAGACCCTCATTTTCAAGGACAGCCTTAGCCATTCCTTCGCTATCTAGAATTGTTGCTCCTCGAACTTTAAGTTTAACGAAGGTGTCTAAAATAGTTGGTAATTGTGTCAAATCATTTAAAACGATAAATAGTATTTGCATATTATACTCCCTCCAGGCTAACGCCTTCTATTGAAGATATTTGATCTAGTCGATCAAGACCATTGATTTCTCCGGCTTTACTAATGGCGTGCTTCGCAAAAATGGGGCCAGTTGTTTCATAAATTAAAATACTTAGCATAATGATTGTTGAAATAAGTGGATAGAAACTTGGCATTTGTCTGCTTACAATCACCAGTAGTCCCAGTGATACCCCTCCTTGAGGCAAGAGCGCAAACCCTAAATACTTTTTCACCATTGGATCCGCTTTGGAAACGGCAGAGCCGACATAAGCGCCACTAAACTTGCCAATCCCTCTGGCAAAAATATAGGAAACCGCGATAATCGAAATCAAGGCGGATGTTTTAATAATGCCTAAATCTAATGATGCTCCGGCTAATGTAAAGAATAAGACATAAAATGGGGTTGTAAAATCATTGACACTATTAAATGTATTTGCCGGTTTTTTCACCATATTGGCAACCATTGTCCCAATCATGATATTGACCAATAAACTGGATACACCTAAATTATACTTGACAAAGTAATTATTTAAAAGGACCGTGACTCCAATTCCAAATAAAATAGCGATCATTGAGATAACCTGTAAATCATCGCGAATCTTTTCAAATCTAGAACTAACCTTTGATAAGACATATCCGATGATCATGCCGATAATAATGGACCCAAACACTTCAATAAATGGTTTGGTAATCATTAGCCAAACCGGCATTGATGTTGTTGAAACCAGCATTTGGGCGATCGATATAAAGAAGCCAAACACAACAATGCCGTAAATATCATCTAATGCCGTTACCGGTAATACTGTTTTTGTTACCGGGCCATAAGCACGATACTGTCTCATTACCATTAATGTCGCTGCTGGTGCTGTTGCAGCACTCATAGAAGCCAATATTAGTCCAAATGAGATATTACCTTTACTAAACGGATTATATCCTACCATGATTGGTTCTGGCTTCGGTATAAAAAATAATATTAAAAATACCGCTAATACTGCAAACAGCACCTCATACATGGTAATCGTGTTAATCTTTTTACCAATTTTTTTCATTTGGGTAACGCTAAATTCACTACCAATTGAAAAAGCGATGAAAGCTAATGCAATTTCACTAACGAATTTTAAAGCATTTTGGTCTCCATCACTAATAAAACCTTGATAACCTGTGAATATTAATCCCAGACTGGGCCCTAAGATAAGGCCTAAGACCAAATAACCTGATACTTCCGGCAATTTAAATCTTTTCGCGATTTTACCGCCGATAAATCCAACAAAAAGTACCACGGCAACCTTAAAAATCAAATGCATGAACTCCACTCCTAATCTTTCTTTAAAATAAAAAACGCATATTAAAATACACGCTTAATAACTCCTATGAGGTTAGCTGACGGGTTAAGAACATTAAGTGTCCTTTCTAATAAATTAGATTCACCCCAAGATTTGGGTCCCCCACTCCTTAAAAGATTCGGAGAGTACATCTTATTGTAGCCCAATATTGCATATAATTCAAGTCAATCTTAATAAATATTTTAAATCTTCATCGATGTTATTAAAATTCAACTTGATTTATTGTTTAGAACTTTGAATTTACTTGTTCTAAGATATTGATTCTCGTTTTAAAAAGGAAAAACCCCCTTTCCGTAAACATTACCAAATTCAGTAATTTAGTATGCTTGCTTTAAGGGGATTAATATAATTGCTAAAGTGTTTTTTGTTATTTATTTACCACTAAACAATGAATCGATTTTCACTATTTCTTCTTCATCTTCCTCAATCATTTCTGGTTCCATATCAACTGCTTCAATTGCTTTTTTCGCGGTTTCCACATCAATCGCTTCTTGTTGAAAATTGGTTGTTTCTCCCTCGAGTTCCTCTTTGTCGTCTTCTCTGGGAACTAGTGCGATTGTCGCGACCTTATGATCAAGTTTTAACTTAATAACTCTTACACCTTGAGTAGCTCTTTTTGTTTGTGAAATTTGATCTACGTGTGTACGAATCACAACACCTTTATCTGTTACAACAATTAAATCATCTTCATCCGTTACGGCTCTTAGTGTTGATAATTTACCGTTTTTATCAGTGATGTTTAATGTCTTAACACCTTTGCCGCCACGTTTTTGAGTGCGATATTCATAAACCTTTGTTCGCTTACCAAAGCCGTTTTCCGTGATTACTAATATTTCTTGTTCTTCGTGAGTTATTAGGGCGACACCGACAACTTCTTGATTTTTACCGATATCCATTCCTCTTACTCCACCAGCGGTTCTACCCATTGTTCTGACATCTGTTTCCTTAAAGCGAATCGCTTTGCCATTGGAAGCTCCAAGTAATATTTCCTTATTGCCATCAGTTGATCTAACGTCCAATAATTCATCATCTTCTCTAAGTGTGATCGCAATGATGCCGTTTGTTCTGATGTTTTGATAATCGCTAACTCTAGTGCGTTTGATTACTCCTTTTTTTGTTACGAAGGTTAGATATTTGTTTTCGTCCTCGAAGTTTT
>JBAYPP010000029.1:0-10751 GCA_041677585.1 Acholeplasmataceae bacterium | reverse complement strand
GGGGGCATCCAACATCGATAAATGATGTTTTTTAGCTTCTTCATAAAGATCTTTTGCCAAAGTTGGTGATGAGGTAGTTAAGTCAACTAAAATGGCATTTTTTTTAGCATATTTAAAAATCTCGGAATAGACTTCTTTAACATCACTGGGATAACCAACGATGCTCATAATAAGATCAGCATTTTTGATGCAGTCCTTTATGTTTTGATGAGCAACGGCTTTAGGTTCCAAAGCTTTCGCTTTTTCAAAAGTCCGGTTATAGACAGCAACGCTGTAATCTGCATTACATAAATGTAATGCCATTGGTTTACCCATTACACCTGTTCCGATCCAAGCAATTTTTTTCATTTTTAATTCATCCTCTTTTCTACGTCTTTATCTTTATTCTAGCACAATATTTTAACTGATTGTCAAACACAAAATGATTTCATGATAAGTGCTTTATTTTTTTTAATTAAAGTGTTATACTTTAAGTAAGAAAAACAAATAAAAATTTTGATCGAATAATAAACCTTTTTTCTTAATTGTTTTCGATCAATCAAAAAAAGAAAAGGAAGAGATAGAATGAACTTAAGACAGAAGGTTGATCAGTGGGTCAAAGAAATGGCAGTTCTTTGTGAACCTGATCACATTTATTGGTGTAATGGCAGTGAGGAAGAAAACACACGGTTACTTGATGAAATGGCAAGCCAAAACAAAGCCATTCGCTTAAATCCAGAAAAAAGACCTGGATCGTTTGCTTTTTTCAGTGATCCAAGTGATGTTGCTAGAGTTGAGGAAAGAACTTTTATTGCTTCAATTAAAGAAAGCGATGCTGGTCCAACTAATAACTGGACTGAACCAGCAATTTTAAAAGAAACAATGCGTAAGCTTTATAAAGGGTCAATGAAAGGTAGAACAATGTATGTTATTCCTTTCATGATGGGACCGCTTGATGCTCCGATTGCTAAATTGGGAGTACAATTAACCGATAGCCCATATGTTGTCGTTAATATGCGTATTATGACGAGAATTGGTGATCAAGTATTAGAAAAGCTCGATAAACATAATTATTTTGTTCCATGCTTGCATTCAGTAGGCTATCCTTTAAGCAAGGGACAAAAAGATTTGCCATGGCCATCTGCACCAATTGAGCAAAAGTTCATTAGCCATTTTCCAGAAGAAAAACTTATCTGGTCTTATGGATCAGGATACGGTGGAAATGCCTTATTAGGGAAAAAATGTTTAGCTTTAAGAATTGCTTCTGTTATTGCAAGAGAAGAAGGTTGGATGGCTGAGCATATGTTAATTCTAAAACTGACCAATCCAGAAGGAAAAGTAAAATATATTTTAGGTGCTTTCCCTAGTGCATGTGGCAAAACAAACCTCGCAATGCTAGTACCAACTATTCCTGGCTGGAAAGTTGAAACGCTAGGCGATGATATTGCCTGGTTATGGTTTAAAGAAGATGGACGTTTATATGCAATCAACCCAGAAGCCGGATTCTTTGGTGTTGCCAAAGGAACATCATACAAAACCAATCCAAGCGCAATGACAGCGGTTGAATCAAATACGATTTTTACAAATGTTGCCTTAACTGAGGATTTGGATGTCTGGTGGGAAGGTTTTGATGGAGAGGTTCCAGAGAAATTAACTGACTGGAAACAACAACCATGGACGAAAGGTCAAAGCACGCCAGCTGCACACCCCAATTCACGTTTTACAGTACCGATTAGTCAATGTCCAGTTAAAGCTGATGAATGGGAAGATCCAAATGGAGTTCCTGTTTCAGCAATTTTAATTGGTGGTAGAAGACCAAATACAATTCCTTTGGTTCACCAAAGTTTAAATTGGAACCATGGTGTTTTTCTAGGCTCAATTATGGGTTCAGAAATTACTGCTGCGGCAATTTCGAATAAGATTGGTCAAGTTAGAAGAGATCCATTTGCAATGCTACCATTTATGGGCTATCATGTCGGTGATTATTTGAATAATTGGATTAATATTGGTAAACGCTCAACCGAAGATAAACTACCAAAAATCTTTTATGTAAACTGGTTTAAAAAAGATGAAGAAAATGATTTTATCTGGCCAGGATTTGGTGATAACTCACGTGTTTTAAAATGGATATTTGAGCGAACAGATCAAGTTGATAATGCAGATCTAACAAAAATTGGCTATATTCCAAAAGCAAACACACTTGATCTTTCGGATTTAAAATTAAAACCAAACGCAATGGAGCAACTATTTAAAATTGATCAAAGCGAATGGGAAGAAGAAATTAAGCAAATCGAAGAATTTTATGCAACAATTGGCGAGAAACTTCCAACTGAAATAAATGAAGAACTCCAAAATCTAAAGAAGAGATTTAATCTCTAGGAGGAGCAAATTATGGCAAAAATGACTGCAGTCATCAAAGAAACGAGTGCACCTGGTGTAAAAATTGTTAAAAAAGATATTCCTGATCAACTGAAACCAAACGAAGTTTTAATCAAAATATTAGTAGCATCCGTTTGTGGAACTGATGTTCATATTTACAATTGGGATAAGTGGAGTCAAGGTCGAATTAAACCACCGCTAACAGTTGGACATGAATTTGTCGGCGAAGTTATTAAACTTGGTACACAAGTAACAAGCGTTAAATTAGGTGATACTGTTTCATCTGAAACACATATTGTTTGTAATGAGTGTGAGTTTTGCCGACAAGGAAAGGCACATATTTGTCGAAACACGAAAATTATTGGCGTCGATACAGATGGTTGTTTTGCAGAATATATTAAAATGCCAAGTGAGAATTTAATTGTTAATAATACCGGAGTTGATCCAAAGTATTTATCAATTCAAGAACCATTTGGTAATGCAGTACACACGATGCTTCATTTTGATATTATCGGTAAAACGGTTGCTGTTGTTGGCTGTGGACCAATTGGTTTGATGGGTGTTAATATTGCAAAGGTTGTTGGAGCAGCAAAAATTATCGCTATCGAGGTTAACGAATACAGAATTAAATTAGCGAAAGAACTCGGTGCTCATGTTGTAATTAACCCCTTAAGGGAAAATGTAATTGAACGTGTCCTAGAGGAAACAAATGGGTTAGGTGTCGATGTAGTAACTGAATTTTCAGGTAATAAACAGGCAATTGAGGCATCGTTTAAATATGTTAAGGCCGGTGGAGCGATGTCATTATTAGGAATAGTTCCTTCCAACATTGAAATTGATTTATCAAATGATGTTGTTATGCGGGGAGTTAGTATTTATGGCGTAGCTGGTCGAATCATGTATCAAACATGGCATCAAGTAAGCGGCTTAATTCAAAGTGGGCAATTAGATTTAGAAAAAATAGTAACGCATGTTTTTCCATTAACTGAAATTGATCAAGCGATGAAAGTTATGAACTCAGGTAATAGTGGAAAAATTGTTTTGATTCCATAGGAGGCATTATGTCATATTTAAAAAACAAAATTCAAGCATTAAAAGATCAAGGTGTCTATCGTAAATTACCAATTAGTGATGGAGCATGTGAAGCAGAAATCAACTTAAACGGCAAAAAAGTAATTAATCTTTCTTCAAATAATTACCTTGGACTAGCAAATCATCCAAGACTAAAGGAAGCTGCAAAAAAAGCAGTTGATAAATATGGTGTTGGGGCAGGTTCGGTACGAACGATTGTTGGCAACATGGATATTCATGAAGCATTAGATGATGTCATTGCTAAGTTTAAGAAAGAAGAAGCTGCACTTGTTTTTCAATCTGGTTTTGCAACCAACGCAGGTGTAATTCAGGCGATAACTGAAAAAGGCGATTTAATTATAAGTGATGAATTGAATCACGCCTCTATTATTGACGGCGTTCGTCTTTCTCGTGCTGATAGAGCGATTTATAAGCATAATGACATGGAAGATTTAGAACGAGTTCTAAAAGAAAGAAGAGACCAATATAATCAGGTTTTAATCATTACTGATGGTGTATTTTCAATGGATGGTGATATTGCAAATTTACCTGAAATCGTAAGATTGGCTAAAAAATATAGTGCTTTAACTTATGTTGACGATGCCCATGGATCAGGTGTTTTAGGTTCTTCTGGAAGAGGAACGGTTGATCATTTTGATTTACATGGTCAAGTTGATTTTATCATTGGAACATTATCAAAAGCAATCGGTGTTGTCGGCGGATATGTTGCTGGATCAAGTGAAATGCGCGACTATTTATTACATCAAGGTCGTCCCTTGTTATTTTCAACCTCATTGATGCCAAGTGCTGCAGCAGCGATTATTGAAGCATTTAGAATCTTAGAAGAATCAGAAGAGTATTCAAATGAGTTATGGGATAAGGCAAAATATTTCAAAGCTAAATTAAAAGCTTTAGGTTTTGATTTAGGTCATAGTCAAACCCCAATTACGCCAATAATGGTTGGTGATGAAGAAAAGACAATGCAGTTTTCCAAAAAACTATTAGAAAATGGCGTCTTTGTTTCGGGGATCATTTTTCCGACTGTTGCTAAAGGGATGGGAAGAATCCGTTGTATGGTCTCGAGACTACATACATATGAGCAATTAGATCAGGCGGTAGATATTCTCTATACAACAGCAAAAGAAATGAAGATTATTTAGTAGATAGAAGCGGCTATTGCTGCTTTTTTATTGGTATGAAGATAAAACTTGTCGATTTGCAATATAGTTTAGAATGTGCTAAAATTGTATGAAGCAAGTGAGGTGTTCAAGGTGCTAGACAGATATACATTAATTGTTATTATTGCACTTATAGACGTCATGGCAGTCATTGTACTTTTCATTCTATGGCATGATTATAAAAGTAAGTTTAAAGGAATTTTTCATTGGACATCAGGTACGGCCTTATCTATGTCCGGTGTTTTTATCAGTTTACTTAATTTTAATGAAAACAAAGTAGTATCAATGACCTCAGCACTGATCATTATTGCTGGTGCAGTAGTAATACTCGAAGGCATGAAACGTTTCTTTAAGGTTTACTTTGTTGATTTATCAACATATATCATTGTTTCTTTGCTTTTTATGGTATATTTGATTTTTGCGGTATATTATTCCAACATGCTTGAATATCAAATTATTTTTCTAACCGCAATCGGTGCATTTATCTTCGCTAAAAGTTATCTTTTTATTCGCCAACTACCACTTGAGCAACAAAAACAGATGATAGTTTTAAGAATTTTGGTTTTGATCTTCATCTTAACCAGTGTTTTCTACATTGTTTATTTGATGTTGCCAATGAACTATGTTTTTAATGATATTGGCATTTTCGGTGTTTTATATACGGGATATGCATTATTATTGACCTTCCAATTAGTTATTATGGTTAATCGCAGACTTCAAAGCGAAAGTTTTGATGAACATAAAAAGTTTGGAGTAATCTTTTATGAGTCACCTCATGCAATGTTAATGATCCATCAAACAACCGGTGCTGTAAGCGAAACAAACCAAGCCTTTACACAATTATTTGGGTACTCTGAAAATGAGATAATCGGCAAGGATGCGAACAGTTTAGTATTGTTTAATGAGATAAAAAAACACATTAAAAACGATGATTGTTTAATTCATATTATGAATGAGCAAAACGAAGAGTTTTATTTAAAGAAAAAAGATCAACAAAAATTACCGGTATTGATTTCTAAAAGAACGATTCAATTTGATCAAGAAAACTACTATTTGATTAGTTTTAAAGATATTACGAAGATTAATCACTCGAAACAAGATTTAGAGTATCAAGCAAACCACGATTTTCTTACTTGCCTACCTAACCGTAGATGGTTACAGAATAAGTTCAATGAAGCAATAACACGCGCTAATAAAGAGAATCATTTAGTTGGCATTGTTCTTTGTGATATTGATCGATTCAAGGATATCAATGATCAGTTTGGACACATCGTTGGTGATCAGATATTGATTAAAATCGGTCAGCGGATGCAAAATATTATGGGTGAGAAGGGTAGTGTTATTCGTTTTGGTGGCGATGAATTCATTATTTTGATTTCAAAGCTAACGGCAATTAAGCAAATAAATGATTGTATAAACCAATTAAAAACTATTTTCAAAAATACAATTGTTGTTGATGATAAAAAAGTGTTTGTTTCGGTGAGTTTTGGTCATGCAATCTATCCTGATGATGGGTTAGAACTAAATGATTTATTACGATATTCGGATTCAATGATGTACAAGGATAAAAGTTTTGAGCTCAATTTAAAAAAATGAACATCGCTTCATTTTTTTTATTTAATTAAGTTAATTTTGCGTGCTTTGCAAAAACATAGTATAATTAAGATAAAGATTTTCATTAAAGGAGCTTGACATGGATAAAAAAATACAGCCAATTATTGTCGATCAAACTGAGTTTCTTGAATCAATTTTTAATAAATTTGTAGATCCTTTATTTATTGTTGATCCAAAAACTTATCAAATCCTATCATCAAACGCTGCGGCAACAACGATTTATGGTTTTGATCATACAAGCTTTTTAAAAATGTCTTTTTTGGATTTATGTATTGACAAAAGCAAATTTAATGATGTAAATTTAGAAAACAGACATTTTAAACTAAAATGTTTTACAAAAAGTAAAATGATTTTGGATGTTCATGTTTCACAAGCTGTCTTGGTTTTAGATGGAAGATCTGTTTTGTTATTGTTTTGTGTTATTGAAGATGAACATACAATCCAGCAGTTTTTATCGCGTGGTGTTTTTTATCAGTTACCGGAGGCTTCGGTTTTTATTGATACAAATTATCAAATTATCGCTATCAATAATGAATTTAAAAAAATGTTTTTGTTTAATGAAGAAGAAACGGCCAATCAAAATTTACTGGACTTAATTTTACCTTTGAAAAGAAAAAAGGGTTCAAGAAGTTTTACCAGTATTTTTAATGGCAGCACGGTAAGCGAGTATGAAGCGATAAAATATGATAAAAACGGAAAACCATTGAATGTAAAAGTTTATATGATTCCAAAATATTTAAACGAAGAAATAATCGGAGCACAAGTAATTTATAAAAATCTTCAGGCCGCAAAAACAATTGAACTAAATTTAAAATTTTTTCAAACAATCGTTGAAAAACATTTAGATGGTGTTATTATTCAGCAAGAAGATGGTACAATTATGTGGATTAACAAGGCCGTTGAAAAGATGTTTGGCTATACTGAAAAAGAATTAGTTGGCCATAATATAGCAAAATTGCGCTCTAATTATCATGAAGAAGAGTTTTATGAGTTGTTTGTTGCTCAAAGGAAGGCTAAAGGCTATTGGCGTGGTGAGATTTTTAATAAACACAAAAATGGTTCGATTAATCCCTATTGGCTGAAATCTTTTTCCATCAGTGATGAAGCAAGCAATTCAAAAAGTTTTATTTCAATTTATAAAGATCTTTATGGCAAAGAGTTGTTTAACCAAAAGCTTTTATTGTCACTTCAGAAAGATCCTTTAACGCTTTTATATAACCGAACTTATTTTGTTGAAAAGATTGAACAGATACTACAAGAACATCATAATGATAACCATATTTTAGCTTTTATCGACTTAGATAATTTTAAGATATATAATGATGAAAACGGTCATCTATTGGGAGATAGACTTCTAGCTGAGTTCGCCAAGCGAGTAGCTAAACATTTTAATAATGTCTTGACCGCTCGTTTTGGTGGTGATGAGTTTGTTGTTTTTTATCGCCAAGAGGCTGACACTAAAAAAATTGAACAGGAGATTAATCTGTTTAATACCAATTTAAGTGTTGATCCAATTATAGTTGACGGGAAACGATACTATATTCAAACATCATTTGGAATAGCATTGTATCCAAATGAGGGTAAAAATGTTTATGATCTATTAGATGTTTCTGATAAAAAGATGTATTTTGCAAAAAAACAGTAAAGAGAGTTTGTGTTTATGAGAGGATTTTTATGGCGCTTAACAATTACATTTATTCTTGCGTACATGCTTTTAGTCGGAGCACTCCTTTTTGCATATACGACAATAAGTGAACGCTTTATTGCCAATAAAGCCCAAGAAAGCCTTGAATTAATTCATCTAAGCACAGCAGAACGATTAAATATTTCACTCGAAGAAGCATATGACAAATTTCGAGAATATATTTTAACCTTTGATGAACAAGGTCTTGATCCGATTAGCGAATTGAAAGCAATTAAGCATAAGATTAAAATCGGTGAACAAAATTACGTTGATTTTGGCTTGTATGATGAAGAAAACGAAGTGTTTGATTTTGATGAAAGTAAGATATATGACTTTTATGATTCGAGTGAAATTGTTCATTATAATCAGAACATCAATGTTTATCTTTTTGATAATGAACTAAATAAATTTAGGTTCGCTCAAGATAATGATAATTATCAAGAAAACCTATACGTCTTTTTTAAATATAATGAAGTTGTTGGTTATTTTGATGCAAACACTTATTTTTCTGAAACTTTGAAAGAAATGCAAGCGTTAAATAGTAAACATTTTTTAATAACGCAAGATAAACATATTTTCTATCAACCAGCTTTAGAAATAAATGCAACATCGAGTCGTTTTTTGGAATATTTAAGAGTTAATAATAGTAATCGAGTTGTTAACCGTGTCAATGAGTTAATTGACGATAATCAAATCGCCGTTGTTGATCTAAGTTTATTTGGTGTAAGTACATGGATGGCAATTAGTCCATTGAATGAAGGCTTTTCAACTAGGGGTTTGGTTGTTGTTAGTTTCTTCCCACAAAATGATGCATTAGTTTATTTTTCTGAACTTAATCTAATGCTATTAGCGGTCTTTGTTGTTATTTTTGTCTTGTTTGCATTTGGTTTATTATTATTATTTAGAATTATTCAACAAAAAAACAATGATATTGAAAATGCAAGATTAACGCATTATTATGCTAAACCATATATTATTAGAATTAACTCAAGAGGAATAATCAAGTCATATAATAAGAGCTTTAAAAACTTTTTAGGTGATTATGATGTTTATGAAAAAGTATCTGATTTTACGATTAGATATACTAGTGATGAAAACGTCTTAGAAGATATTATTCGCAAACAAAAGGGATTTACTGCAACTTTCGTTTTAGGTGTACGTTCGGTCTATGTTCGATTTATTCCAGTTCGTTCTGGAGGCGGGTATTTGTTGCTGGGTGATGACGTTACCGAAATTGAAGGAAATTACGATTTTTATCACAAAATTGCAATGACAAGCGAGTCAACAGAATTACCTAATGATAATCAACTACAAAAAGACTTGGATGATTTATTTTCAAAAAAAAAGATATCTAAAAGCAATAATAGTTTAATCGCCTTTAATATTACTACATATAGCAAATTGAAAATGTTATTAGGTGAGCAAAATGTTGATCGGATGATTTTCTTCATTAAGGAATTGGTTTTAGAATCATTGATTGGTTATCCGGCAACTTTATATCACACAGATGTTGACCGATTTGTTGTTTTACTTAAAGATATTGAAAGCTATCAATGGGCAATGCGCTGGGTTCAAAAACTAGTTGAGTTGTTTGCTGATCCAATCGCAATTGAAAAAAACTTGATGGATATTGAAATAAGAATTGGTGTTTTCCATATGGATTCAACAAAATATGTATCATTAACTGCAAAAGAATCATATGAGAATTTAGCACTATCTTTAAACCACGCAATGGAATCATCGCAACACAAATATTTTGTTTATGATGTTGGGTTAAGTCAAATCGCTTCAAGAAAGCAAATGATGCAGGTTGATTTAGCAAACGCAATTAAAAATCAGGAGTTTTACATGGTTTATCAACCACAATATAATAACGATGAAGAAAGAATTATTGGCTTTGAAGCCTTAATTCGTTGGAACAATCCAAAATATCATGATGAATCACCACTTGTTTTTATTGAATTGGCAGAAAAGAATAACATGATCATTGATATTGGTAGAATTGTATTGCATGAAACATTTATGATGGCCAAAGAATTTGAAGCATATAATGTTAAAATTTCAATCAATATTTCACCTGTCCAAATTCTTCATGCCGGATTTGTTAATGAAATTATCGAAATTTTCGAGCAATATGACTTAAAGAAAAAAAGTATTTGCTTAGAGGTAACCGAAACATTTTTAATTAGTTCAATGGATTTAGTCATTGAAAAACTTAGATTACTGAAAAAGTATGGTTTTGAAATCCATCTGGATGACTTTGGTACTGGCTATAGTTCATTACAGTATTTAAATGAATTGCCGATTAACACAATAAAAATTGACCGTGAATTCATCAAGAACATTGATACAGACGCAAACTCAAGAGCGATTGTCAGCATGATTACATCTTTAGCGAAAGGTATTGGTTTAAGCGTAATTGCTGAAGGTGTCGAAGATGAGAAGCAAAACCAATGGATCTATCGTCAAGGCTGTTCAATAATTCAAGGATATTTATTATCACGACCTGTTGTTAAAGAAAAAGCATTAGAAATCATTGAGGAATATAATATTAAAAAGACTAAGAAGATTCATGTTCAAAAAACGACAAAGGCAAGGAGATAGCTAAATGATTTATGCAGGAATAGAAATCGTTGGTACGATACTGTTTGTTATTGGAATGCTGATTGCAAGTTATTTTTTAGCAAGGAGTGTTTTTAAAGAAAGAAAAAAAATTCGCGAAGAAAAAGAAATGCAAATGGAGGGTGTTATTTCCAGGGCAGCTATTTCTAGTATTATCGCCTCAAACATTGCTAGAGTTGGAAAAGACGTTCCTTTTTCGGTCTTTTATGTTGATATGGACCGGT
>JBAYPP010000028.1:0-11009 GCA_041677585.1 Acholeplasmataceae bacterium | reverse complement strand
TTTCAAATGAGATTACACCATTTTCAACTGTAACGTCTTCAACTGTTCCCGATATTTCACCAGCAATCATACCAATTTGAACTGCAAATGTTGTCGTCAGACTACTTGATGAGCTGTAATGAATTTCGCTATCTTTAATATGAACATTGGAAATCAGCCCATCGCTTGCCGAAACACGACTTGCAACAACTGCTACTCGTGATTGAGTTTGTGTTGAAAGTGGTTCTTCAGCTGTACCAACTTGGAAATTTTCAATGTTTAAATCTTTGATCTTTCCGGTTGAAACAAAACCAAATACACTTGTTGCGGAAGTAATGCTTGAAAATTTAATATTTGATAGTGTATGATTGTTTCCGTTAAATGTTCCTTGAAATGGCTGTGAACTTAAATTGAAAATTGTTTTAAACTCAACACCGGTAAAGTCTAGCGGATTCATTAATTCATAGTCAGCTCGATAATCCATTGTCATGTTTAAAAACTGTTCAACCGTTTCAATCTCAATAATCTCTGAACTTCTAGTCTTCGCTTCAATTGAACCAATTGAAATCATTCTTCTTCCAATTGTAGCGTAAATATGCAGTGTATATTCGGTTGCTTCGGTCAATCCAGCAAAGCTACTAGAAAAACTATTTTCTTCAATGCTTAATACCTTGTTAGGAACAAGTCTTCCGTCTTTATAATATAGTCTAGCTTCTTTTTTTCCTGTTATCTGATTTTTGGCGTCAACAATTTCAACGTCAAAATAAAGCGCGGTTAAAGTTGCTTTATCTGAATCTAAAATGATTATCGCTTTGGCAGTAATTTCGTTTTTACTACATGCTGCTAATAACATCGTTAACAATATCGTTAATCCCATTAATATTTTTTTCATTATTTTTCACCTCTAAGAAGTTGAATGGTTTGAGTAATACGCTCTAAAACACGTTCTTTCCCTAATAAAGCCAACGATGCCGGTAAGCTTGGTCCATGCATTTCTGATGTTGTCGCAATTCTAATGCTCATAAACAGCGGTTTGCCTTTTACTGCCGCATCAATTCCGGTTTGCTTTATTGCTTGTTCTAGCGTTTCCGCTTCAAAATCATTATTGCTTAAATGCTGCTGAAATATTTTTAGAATAGGTAAACTATTAAATTCCCTTAATACCTCTATAACTTCATCTGTTAGTCTAAAGTCATCGTGGAAAAATGCGTGATACAAGTCGACTATTTCAGCGATGTTTGTCAAACGGTCTTGTAGTAGCGAAACAATGCTATAAAGCCATTGGTCGCTTTCAATTTCGATGTTTGCATTGACAAAGTATGACTTTGCTAATTCTGCTAATTCTTCAACTTTAAGCATCTTAATATAACGAGAATTAATATAGGCTAACTTCTCACGATCAAACATAGCTGGCGATTTTGATAATCTGTTTGGATCAAATGAATCGATAATTTCTTTCGGGGATAAAATCTCTTCATTTGTTTTTGGTGACCACCCCAATAATGTAACAAAGTTGAATATAGCTTCTGGTAAATAACCTCGTTTTTCATACTCTTCAATAAACTGAATAACATTTTGGTCTCTTTTGCTTAGTTTTTTCTTTTGCTCGTTGACAATAATTGTCATATGACCAAAGGTAGGTATTTTCCAATTAAAGGCTTGGTAAACCATCATCTGTTTGGGTGTGTTTGTAATATGTTCTTCCCCGCGTAAAATATGAGTGATATTCATCAAATGGTCATCAATTACAACCGCAAAATTATAAGTTGGAATTCCATTTTCTTTAATAATGATCCAGTCTTCAACTTCTTTACTTTGGAAAGTAAGCTCGCCCCTAACTATGTCAGAAAAGGTATATGTGACATTTTTCGGCACTTTAAAGCGAATTGCATATTGGTCGGTGTTTTCACGATACTCTTTATAAGCAAACCCTTTTTCCAATAGGATGTTGGCGTAATGTATATATAAATCTAATCGCTCTAATTGGCGGTAAGGTCCATGGCTTCCGCCAATATCTGGGCCTTCGTCCCATTTTATGCCCAACCAACTTAAAGAATGAAGCTGGGACTCTTCCCCACCTTCAATGTTTCTCAATGTATCAGTGTCTTCGATTCTGATAATAAAATCTCCACCAAAATGCTTGGCGTAAACATAGTTAAACAGAGCAGTTCTGGCGTTTCCGATATGCAATATTCCAGTTGGACTAGGCGCATAACGCACACGTACTTTTTTCATAATTTCACTTCCCTATATGCCTTTTCATTATACGATAAAGCTTTGAAATAAACAATGATTCATCCAGCGATTTTCTTACTTCACATTATTTTTTATATTGTGTGTTTTTAAATAAGCATCAACTTGTTTTTGGTTTTTTAAAATGACTGTTTTATCCTGGTATTTTTTGATAACATCCTTATAAAATCTGCGTTCAACTCTTGAACGACCCCTGTAAATAATCCACCATAAAAAATCCGGACTAATTCTTTCCCGACACCCATCAGCAACCGTATCTCGAACTTGCCTATTGTATTTTACTCTTCGTTTAATCGCACGATAAAGACAGGTAAATCGATTAAAATCAAGAAAGAAGATTTGATCTGCTTCATCATATCTTTCTAAGGCAATCTTGCGATACTTTCCGTCAATAATCCAGCTATCGTTTTGTTTCATAAAAGCTCTAATTTCGCTTTCGACTACACTGGGATCTCTTTTTTTCCAATTTGGATTGAAAAAGATTTTATCAATGTGCAAAATAGGCACTAAATAGTGTGCCTGAAGGTTTTTTGCAAATGTAGATTTTCCGCTGCCAGAATGGCCAATGATTTGTATTTTCATCATCTATTCCTTTACAATGTAGTATCTAGTTTTACTAAATATTATATCATAGAAAAAGAAAAGGACAACTGTCCTTCTCGATTAACGTTTTGAAAATTGTGGTGCACGACGAGCTTTCTTCAAGCCATATTTCTTTCTTTCTTTCGCGCGCGGATCTCTTGTAATCATACCAGCTGGTTTTAAAATCGAACGTAGTTCCGGATTAATTTCCAGTAAAGCACGGGTAATCCCTAAACGGATCGCTCCAGCTTGTCCAGTAATGCCACCACCATGAACGTTAACAGTAATATCATACTTGCCTTCACTTTCTGTTAAAACAAGTGGTTGTGTAACGTCTAAGCGGGTTGCTGGTGACGGAATATAATCTTCAAATGAACGACCATTAATTGTAAATGTTCCTTTGCCATTGGAAAGAATAACGCGGGCTACAGAGCTTTTACGACGTCCTGTACCAAAATATTGTACCTTCTCTTTTGCCATGGATTATACCTCCAATCTTTCTGGTTTTTGTGCATGATGAACATGATCTGGACCTGCATACACAAATAGTTTTTTTGCCATTTGACGACCAAGTGTAGTATGTGGCAGCATACCAATTATTGCTTTTTCAACCATTCTCGTTGGGAATCTAGCCATAACTTCTTTTGCTGCTGTTTCTTTTAAACCACCTGAATAGCCACTATGGCTATAATATTTCTTTTGATCCCATTTTTTTCCGGTTAATTTAATTTTTTCCGCATTAACAACGACAACATAATCACCATTATCTACATGAGGTGTGTAGGTTGGTTTATGTTTACCTTTTAAGACGGATGCGACTTCGGTTGCTAAGCGTCCTAAAGTCTTGTTTTCTGCATCGACAACAAACCATTTGCGTTCAATCGTTTGTGCGTTTGCCATGAATGTTTTCATAATGATATTTCTCCTTATATTCTGTTTTTGAAATAAGGGCTCCTGTGGAAAATCTTTTTTTATTTCAATGTACCTATGATATGATACTATATCTACCCGTAATTGTCAACAAACTTTAACTGTTTTTCGGTTTGGCAACAATATTTTTGTGTATTAATAAGTAATAACTGGTATACATAATTAATAATTGGTATCTGTCCGATTTTCTTTATGAAAAATAAACGACGCAACAAGAAACGCCGTCTGTTTCTTATGCTGAACCTTATGTCAGCAAAAACGCCTTATAAAACTATGATATGGCGTTTTTATTTAAGTACTGTTTGACCTTTATTTAAAATAAAATTTTTAGTCGTTTTTCTCATATTTTTTATTTCTTTTTAATATTGAAGCTAAAGAATTTACTGCAATAAGAATAATAACTGAAACCTCTGTATCAGCATATATTCTAAAATTGCTCTTTAGGGAGCTAACTCCCAAACAAACTGGAACAATTGCTCAGACAATTAGTCCCAAATTCAACACCTTTAACACAATATTTGCAATATAATCATACTTTTTCATACATTACACCTCCATCTTGTTTAATTGTATATCATCTAGGATAAACATAGTCGAGCGTACATGTCCTATTCATGAGAAATCCTTCAAAAAGGTGAAAAATAATGCGAACTCTTGATTATTTTTGAAACGAATTCATTCAGCTTGTGATACTCACCAAAAAATTTTGCCTCTTCATTATCCTTTTACTCAAGTTAAGAAAACGATCTTTTTTTCTAAATCAACAATTACTTTTTCTTTTCTGTTTGTAGGAATATTTTTGCCGACATAATCTGCTCTAATCGGGAGCTCTCGATGCCCTCTATCTACGATAATTGCTAATTCGATTTTATTGGGACGACCATAATCATTTAGCGCATCCATTGCTGCTCTTGCACTTCTACCAGTATATAATACGTCATCAACTAAAACTACAGTTTTTTCATGAACTATTAACTCCTGTTTGGTTTTACTTTCTGTCTTATTCTGATGATCATCACGATAATCAGTAATGTCTAATCCATAGACAGGTATATCCATATTTTCAAATGCTTTTATGTTTTCTGCTATTTTTTTTGCAACCGGTAAGCCCTTGTTCAAAATCCCGACTAAAACAATATTGGCCAAATCGATGTTCTTTTCGATTATCTCATGGGTCATTCTTTTAAGTGTTCTGCTTAATTGTTCGCTGTTCATAATTTCCTTCATACCATCACCACCATTATCATTATAACTTTTTTACCATTTTATGTCTTGTTTTTTTGTAAATTCGTGTTATACTACCTACAGTATTGGTCCTTTAAGTCGTGCCCGTGAGCATAACAAGGTAACAATGAATTACTTCATACCTACACGATTAAAGGCGCCATTTGGTGCCTTTTTTGATGAAAAATGGCCATGCAAAAAAAGAAAAAGGAGCTTTTGTATGCAAGAAAAAGAAAAGAGTGTTGGTTATTTACCAAATGAAAAGCCAAGTTTATTGAAGTCGTTGACATTTGCACTTCAACAGTTTTTAGTAATGCTACCAGCTACCGTATTAGCAGCGATCATTATGAACTTAAATGGTGTCGTTATTTACAGTATTCCGGCCGCAATATTCGCAAGCGGATTCGCAACTATTTGTTTCCTATTGATTACAAGAATGAGAATTCCGCTTTATTATGGATCAAGTTTCTCCTACATCCCAGCTGTTAGTATTGTTGTCACTTATGCAACTTTAAATCACATTACCGATAACATTGCAATTTTAGGAACCATTATTATTGCATCTATCATTTCTGGTTTGATGTCAATTACAGCAGGAATTTTGATTAAGTACTATGGTAAAGATAAAATTGATAAGATTTTACCGGGACATATTACTGGTATGATCGCGATGATTATTGGTTTGGCTTTAGCAGGAAATACAATAAGCAATATCTTAATGTTACAAAGTGATCCAGTCAGTGGCAACCTTATCAACACTTCCGTTGATTGGCTATCGGTATTAATCGCGATGGTTACATTCCTATCAGTGACAATAATTACAGTTGTTTTAAGAAAGGGCTTCATTAGCCAATTACCCATTTTGCTGGGTCTTGGAATTGGTATTATCTTTTCTTACTTGCTTTGGGTTCCCTTCTCAGCTAATGCCGGTGGTTATCAAACTTATTTTGAAGCCTTAAAAACAGCAAGTACAATCAAAATATTGGATGTAATGCCGTGGAACACGATTCCGGCTGCGTTTACACAACCAGCTTTAATTGGTGTTGCAGTTTTGGCTATTTTCCCAATTGCTTTTGCAACAATCCCCGAGAGTGCTGCACACGTTAATCAAATTGATTTATATGTTAACGAGTTAGCCGAACAAAAAAATTCTAATACTCACTACAATATTAAAGATGAATTAGATAATAACTTGATTGGTGATGGTGTTGGTGATATTGTTGCAGTTGTCTTGGGCGGTCCAGCCGGAACAAACTACGGTGAAAACATTTCCGCTTCTGCAATTACGAAAAACTTCTCATCATATGTCTTTATGATTACTGGAATTCTTGCAGTTCTTGTTGGTCTATTATTAGAGATATTAAATATTGGTGACTTAAGCTTGATTGTTACAAAGCCCGTTGTCCAAGGCGTCTCATTATATTTATTTGGTGCAATCGCTGTTCAGGGTATTGCCTTAATGATTGAAAAGAAAGTAAATGTCTTTGATCCTAAAGTCATTGCAGTTATGGCATTCATCGGTATTGTTGGTTTAGGAACAAGTAGCATTTATATTACCGAAACATTCATTTTACCTGGTATTGGTGTAGCGGCTTTTGGTGGTATTTTGTTAAACCTATTATTTAACTTGCTAGAAAAAGTTTTCGTTAAAAATAAGAAAAGTTAAGCATTTTCATTAAAATTAAAAATTAAGAAGCATCCCAAATGACTAGTTGGGATGCTTTTTAGCTTTTTTAAAACTACTCTTTATATTCTTTAAATAAAGACCGAAAAAAGACTGAAATCTTTTGAATAAAGAACAAAATAAACTGCAAACAATATTGAGAAAATATAAATCAATGGATGAATTTCCTTGCCTTTTCCTTGAGCTAATTTAGCAATTGAGAAACTGATAAATCCAAACGCAATACCATCAGCCACTGAATAAGTCAAAACCATCATAATGATTGTTAAAAAACTGGCAATTGCGAGTGCTTTATCTGACCAATCAATCTCAGCAATTTGACCAGCCATTAAGACACCAACCAAAATTAATGCCATTGCAGTTACAGGAAAGACACTAAAGATTGCCATCACAGGATAAAGAACAATCGAAAGAATGAACAAGGCACCAACAACAAGATTTGAGAAACCAGTTCTCGCACCGGCTTCAACCCCTGTAGCAGATTCAACATATGAAGTAATTTCTGGTGTTCCTAATGTTGAAGAGATTAAGGTACCAACAGCATCAGCAAACAAAGCGCGATCAAGTTTTTCGATTGAACCATCTTCTTTTTGCAACCCGGCTGATTTAGAAACAGCCACTAAAGTTCCTGCTGTATCAAAAATATCAACAAACAATAACGCAAAAATAATGATTGGAAGGGTTGCTAACTTAGCACCAGAGGTGAAAATTTCACCATTTGATAGTGTTGTATCTTTAAAGAAAGAACCAAACCCTTGCGCAAACCCACCGAAAGTTTCTTTAAATGTTCCTAGGTCGCTATAGCTATTTAAAACAACTGCTGGGAAGACACCAAATAAACTTAACACTGCATAAAGAATTGCTGTTCCTACAATTGCCAAAACAAACGCAAAGCGATTTAGTTTGCCTCTTAGATTAAACAGAACAATGATTAACACAATCCCAAATAATGCAACAAGAACACCTGGATCCAATAAATTCCCTAGCTTAACAGAGACCACTGGGTCTGGAACAATAATGCCTGCATTTTGAAGTCCGACAAAGGCAATAAAGAACCCGATACCTGCACCGATTGCTGCTTTTAAGCTTGGGGGAATAGCTTCAATTAGTTTTCTTCTTAATGGTGTAAAAGTAATTGAAACAAAAATCAATCCGCCAATGAAGGAAGCTGCTAATGCTTCCTGCCATGTATAACCAATCCCTAGAACAATCGTGTAAGTAAAGAATGCGTTTACGCCCATCCCTGGAGCTAACGCAACAGGATAGTTGGCAGTAAATGCCATGATCACTGTAGCAATTGCTGCACCTAACGCGGTAGCGATAAATGCTCCACCTAAAGGAATACCTGCATTACTAATCATTGTTGGATTAACAAACAAAATGTAAGACATTGCTAAAAATGTAACAAGTCCACCTAAAATTTCTTGACGAAAATTCGTCTTGCGTTCTTCAAACCTGAAGAATTCACCTAGTCTTTTCATTCTAATCTCCTTTTTATATTTTGCATTCAATCGTCGTTTTGAAAAATAAAAAACCACATTGTTTTGTGGTTTCTACTTACGAAAACATAAAAAAGGCTGTTCTCATATCGTAGTCGAGAATTTCACGGACTCTCGGTAGAAACTTGGCCACCACATTAGGCCTATTATACGATGTATTGAATACTATTTAAGTATAGCAAATATTTATCTGACTGTAAATAGGTAATTGTGCTTTTATGTTAAACAATTCTTCTTTTAATAAAATTCCCGAAAACATTTCGAACCGGTCTTGTGATAACAAACGCTTTGGGGTCATTTGCTTGAATCAATTCTAACAACGGATTTAACTCGTGAACTGTTATCACTAGATAAATGAGCGTCTTATTGTGTTGCGAATATGCGCCTTCGACTTTCATCAAGGTAACACCTCTAACAAAGTTAACCAATATTTCATCGACTAATGTTTTGGGCGTGTCAGTAATAATATCAATTGAGATGTATTGATATGCCGTATGAACCAAATCGGTTGTCATTGATGTAATGATAATTCTTATTACAGTATATGAAGTAATCAAACCAAAGCCAAAGATAGCCCCGTTAGGAAGCTCTACTCCTCCTAGGATAAGTGCTCCCAATAAAGCGATCGAGAGGTTTAAAATTGTTAAGAAAAAGCCAACTGTTTTTCCTTTCTTTAGCGAAAAGTATTGTGAAAGTGCATCAAAACCGCCGGTTGATGTCCCATATTTTAATGTCCCTCCACCACCAATTCCGCTTAAGACACCACCTAAAAAAACTGCGGTCAAGACATGTTCTTCTGAACCAAGACCTAAATTGATTGGTGGAATCCAGCCCAGAATTAGCGCTTGGACTAGAACAGAAATCATGGTATAGATTGCAAACTTCTTGGAAACACCAAACCAGGCGACAAACATAATTGGTACGTTTAATAACAAGATGACGATTCCCATGAAGTTGTCTTGAAAAGCTTGGCCTAAGTCGACTTGTAAGCGAATGAATAAAAAGTCACGAACTATTTGGGCAATACCGGGAACTCCCGCTGTATAAAGAGGGACCACTGAAGCTTCCAAAAACCATGAAACACCAACACCATAGACAGTCGTAAAAAAGATGACAGCAAAAAAACGTTTGACCTCAGGAAGGATGTTTTGCTTAAAATTACCGTTTGAAATTAAGTTTTTGAATTTCGTCATGTCTTCTTGATTATCTCCTCTATTTTTTTCTCCATGTCATAGCGTTCAAATAGAACCTCTGGTTTATCCAGTGTTTTCGCTTGAAACTGACCAAATATTTTTAATGATTCAAAGGTTAAATTCTCTTCTTTGATTTGCTTTGCGATTCTACTGGCGGTATTTGGGACAAACGGTTGCAGTAAAACGGCAATATATCTAATTGTTTCCAATAGATGATAAAGAACGTGGTCCAAAAGATCTTGTTTATCCTGTTCTGGTTGTTTGAACAAAACCCAAGGTTGAGAAATATCGATGTATTTATTTGCAGCACGGGCCAAAATAAGAACTTCCTCTAAGGCGCTCGCTACTTTTAATGAATCCATTTGTCTGATCATTTTTGGCAAGGCTTCTTCTGCCATTTGCTTTAAGTTTAATTCAAAGGGATTACCTAGGTCCTGCTTTTTCACTTTACCATCACGGTATTTATGAACCATACCAATCGTTCTGTTTACTAAGTTGCCGATTGTGTTTGCTAAATCACTGTTGTTTCGTTCGATCAACAGTTCATAAGTAATATTTCCATCTTGTGCATAAGGTATTTCATGTAAGACATAATAACGAATCAAATCAACACCAAACAATTCGATTAATTCATCAATATACATTACATTACCAGTCGATTTACTCATTTTACCTTTATTAAACAAAATCCAAGGATGTCCGAAGACTTGCTTGGGTAGTTCTAAATCTAACGACATTAAAATAATGATCCAATAAATTGTGTGGAACCTTAAAATGTCTTTTCCGATCAAGTGAACATCAGCAGGCCACCATTTTTTAAACATTTTTGCCTGTTGATCAGCTTCTGGCATATAATCTAGACCGGTTATATAATTGCTTAATGCATCAACCCAAACATAAACGATGTGTCCTGGTGCGAAATCAACAGGAATGCCCCATTTAAAGGATGTTCTGGAAATGCTTAAGTCAGGTAGTGGTTCTGATAAGAAATTTTGAAGCATTTCATTCTTTCTTGATTCAGGCTGAATAAAGGCTGGATTTTCTTTAATATGCTTAACTAAGCGATCCTGATACTTGCTTAACTTTAAAAAATAAGCTTCTTCGCTTGTCCAAACCAATTCATCACCGCTTGGACCTTTCCCATCAACAATATCTTTCTCAAAGATAAAAGATTCGTCAGCAACCGAATACCAACCTTCATATTTACCTAGATAAATATCGCCTTTTTCGTATAGTTTTTTAAAAATCTGTTGAACAGCTTTAACGTGTCTTGCATCGGTTGTGCGCACAAACTGATCATATTTGATATCAACCGAATCATAGATACGTTTTATTTCGCCCGAAACATAGTCAACATATTCTTGTGGACTCATCTTCTGACTGACTGCTTGTGCTTCAATCTTTTGGCCATGTTCATCGGTTCCGGTCTGAAAAAAGACATCATAGCCTTCTAGTCGCTTAAAGCGGGCGATAGCGTCAGCTAAAATAATCTCATAGACATTTCCCACATGAGGTAGGGCTGAACTATATGCGATTGCGGTTGTTAAGTAATATTTTTTCATCCTTTTTTCTCCTTATTTATAGAAAAACGTCCTTAAAAAAAATCTAAGGACGATTATGATCGCGGTACCACCTTAGTTCTGGATATATCCAGCACTCAAATCC
>JBAYPP010000027.1:0-11066 GCA_041677585.1 Acholeplasmataceae bacterium | reverse complement strand
TTCTTGATAATTAATAAAACCAGATAAACCATCCATTTGTCTTAATGTCGCAAACAATGATGCCCTTCCCGTTAAAATCTTATGTGTGTATGCTTGATGTCCAACATCAAAGATAATTTGATCAACTGGACTGTCAAAGACAAAATGAAGCGCAATCGTTAATTCAACTACACCTAGATTTGAACTTAAATGACCACCTGTTTTAGGAATATTCAACAACAAAAAAGACCTTATTTCTGAGGCTAATAGTTGTAATTCCTTTAAATTCATCTGTTTAATAACTTTCGGGTCTTTTAAGTCAAAAAGATTCATTCTTCTTTCATTTCCTTAACCATAACTTGCTGTGCTCTCTCGAGCATTTGGTAACAAGCTTTTGATAATTCTAAACCTAATTGGTATTTTTTCACTGCTTCTTCGAGTGAAATCTCTTTGTTTTCCAAATCTTTTACGACTTGTTCAAACTCTTTCAATAGAACTTCAAATGATTTTTTTTCCATTGTTTTTACTCCTCTTTTTCCGTTACTTTCGCTTTCACTTTACCATCAATAAAGGTAATTTCCAGTTTATCATCAAGTTCAACCTGCTTAGTTGACTTAATAATCTTTTCAGCTTTTGATACTATGACAAATCCTTTATCCATCATAAATAAGGGATTTAATGCCTTTAATTGTGCGTTTAGCAGTTTAAAATGATGCTCCTTATGGGAAAACAAATTTTTTGCTATTTGACTTAAACTTGCTTTTAAAGTCGAAACACGTTCAAAAGCCATTTTTAATTTTACTTCCGGATTAACTAAACTTTGAACATTATAAGCAACCGCTTGTCTTTTTGATTCCAATAAATACTGGTAGTGCTTATTCAATTGTAGTTCTAACTGGCTTAACTTTTCTTTTCCCTGGTTCCATTTTTCAAACGGACTAATCAGTCTTTGGTCCAAATGGACTAAATTTGTTTTTAATCGTTCGCAATATAACTTGAAGTTTTGGTTTAACTGATATGTCAAACGGTCAACATCATCATTTATTTCGACTTGATTGGGTGTTGCCAATTCAGCTGCAGCCGTTGGGGTCGGAGCCCTTAAATCGCCTACAAAATCACTAATTGTCGAATCCGTTTCATGCCCAATCGCTGTAATAATCGGAATCTTTGATTTAAAGATCGCTTCAATTACCAATGCTTCATTAAAGCCCCATAAATCTTCAATTGAACCGCCGCCGCGTCCAACAATTAAAACGTCTATTTTTTGTTCGATGTTTGCTCTTTCAATTTGACGAGCAATACTTTTTGCACTATCTGGACCTTGAACTAAGGCTGGATATAGAAATAGCTCAACGAAGGGATAACGTCTTTGAATTGTATTTTTAATATCTAGGATAACTGCTCCCGTTGGTGAAGTAACAACACCAATTGCGTTTGGAAATTTTGGAATTATCTGCTTATGAGTCGCTAAAAAATAACCTTTTTCTTCGTATTCTTTTTTAAGTTGTTCGTACTTTATATATAATTCGCCGATTCCTTCAACCTTTAATTCGGATACTTGTAGAGAATAACTACCGGATGGTTCATATAAACTGATTTTACCTTTTACTAAAACTTGATCGCCATCTTTTGGAAAAGCAGTTAAACTTCTTGCATCAGTGACGAACATAATGGCGTTGATTTGAGCACCTTCGTCTTTAATCGTAAAGTATAAATGGCCTCTTGAATGTTGTTTAAAATTTGATATCTCGCCTTTTAGGTAAACGGAAACAAGGTGTTTATCACCCTCTAGTTTACTTTTAATGTATTTTGTTAAGGCAGAAACCGTTAAATAAATCATTTTTGATCCTTTCGAACAGCTTTGGCAATTGTATCCAACAGTTTGTTATTAAACTTTCTTTGCTTATCATCATCTAGATTACTATATTTTTTGGTTAAATCAATTGCGTCATTTAAAATAAATGAAATTGGATAATCGGTATACAATAATTCATAAGTTGCCAACCGAATAATTGCTCGATCGACAAAAGATAGTCGATTAAGACTATAATTGTACAGATTGTCTTCAATCGCTTGATCAATGTTTGCTAAATTAGCAATAATCTTTTGATATGTATCCTGATTTTCTTCAGTTACGCTATTTGCATCGTTTGCTTGGTTTAGATCACTAAACAGATCGTATTGATATAAATTGTACATTAATTCGGCTTTTTGCTTTTTAAATGTTGTTTTGTTCATCTTATCTACCTCATTTATATTCTATCATATTCCAGTCTATTTTTGCTGAAAGACAAAGAAAAAAGACACTCAAAAGAGTGCCTTTTAAAATTCTTAATCTAGATCTTAAAATAAGCTAACTAAGTTAAAGGCTACAAACAAGCCCGCAACTAACGAAGCTACTAGCGAAACAACGGTAATTTGGGTATTGATTGATGGTCCCGCAGTATCTTTGTATGGATCCCCAACAGTGTCACCAATTACAGCTGACTTGTGGGCATCACTACCCTTACCACCGTGATTACCGGCTTCAATATATTTCTTTGTGTTATCCCAAAGTCCACTAGAATTAGACATATAAAGTGCCAGGAATAATCCAACAACGATGTTTCCAACTAAAAATCCGCCGATCGCCTTAACGCCACCAACAAAGCCGACAATCAAGGTTATCAGAATCGCAAACAAACCGGCGATAATCAATTCATGTAGTGCACCCTTGGTTGCGATATCAATGCAACGATCATACTCCGGAATAACTCCTTCTTTACCTTCCTTTAGACCGGGAATTTCATCAAATTGTCGGTGAATTTCTTCAATCATTCTTTGTGCGTTACGATTAACACCAAGCATTAATAAAGCTGAGAATACCGGTGGGACTGCCGCACCGATGATCAAGCCGAAGAAAACAATTGGATCCATTACGTTAAAGCCATCAATAATGCTGAAGGTCGGATCAATAACGCCAACTTCCATTAAGAATGCACCCAATAACGCAATAACTGTTAAACCGGCTGCCCCAATCGCAAACCCTTTGGTTACTGCTTTAACTGTATTACCAGCACTATCCAGTTCATCAGTTATTCTTAAGACATCATTACCAAGATTGCCCATTTCTGCCAATCCTCTTGCATTATCAACAATTGGACCATAAGCATCATTAGAAATAATCATGCCAACAATCGATAACATGCCAACTGCTGCCATTGAAACGCCAAACATGCCACGAACCACTTCATGCACGCCTGGTACAGGAATTTGAACACCTAAAAAATATGAAATCAAAGCCGTCAAAGCAATCCCAATCATCGCTGGTAAAACACTCATGAAGCCATATGAAGAACCAGAAATAATGGTAAAGGCAGGTCCGGATTCTGATGCTTTAGCAACTTGGCGAACCGGTTTCTTGTTATCGTTTGTGAAATAGTCGGTGGTAACACCAATAATTACACCGATTAATAATCCAATTGCCGTAGCACCCCAGATGTACCATTTTCCTGGCATACCTTTGATGAAGATTGTAACGATACCTGTTGAAACTGCAAAAATTATTGTTGTTAAATAAGTACTACTGTTCAAAGCAAATGTCGGATTCTTTTTCTTACCCATTTTTGCTGTTGATACACCAATGATTGATGCAAATAAACCAATTGAGGCGTAAATGAATACAAGCGGAATGTAATTTGGTCCCAAAATGATCGCAATTACGATTGCCGCACTTAATGAAGCTACGTTTGAGTCAAACAAATCAGCTCCCATACCGGCTACATCACCGACATTGTCACCAACATTATCAGCAATAACTGCTGGATTTCTTGGATCATCTTCAGGAATGCCTAATTCAACTTTACCAACCAAGTCAGCGCTAATATCTGCTGTTTTAGTGAAGATTCCCCCACCGGCCTTGGCGAATAAAGCAAGCGAGCTTGCACCAAAACTAAAGCCCAGCAACAGTTTTGCATCGCCAAAAGTGTCAAAGGTCAAACCAAATAACAAAGCAACCCCTAACAAGCAACTCCCAACAACAGCCATTCCCATAACAGCACCGCCTCTAAAACCAGCCATAAAGGATGTTTGAATATCTTTTTGTGCACCTTCAGCCGCTTTGACGTTTGCCGTCGTAGCAATCGATAAACCAATTTTTCCAGCAATACCAGAAAAAACACTACCCGCTACATAAGCGATGACCATCATAATGTTTGATAAAACATACCCATGACTATCAGCTTGCCAAATTGGTTTTGGTAAAAACAAAAAGATTAGTACTGAAGCAACACCAACAAATTTCGCTAACATCAAATACTCACGTTTTAAAAATGTATTTGCACCCTTTTTAATCCATCCGGCAATCGTTGCGATTTTTTCATTGCTTGATGGCTGTTTTTTTAGCCATACAAAAAACCAATAAGCAACGCCAAAAGACAACAAAGATACAATGCCTGTCAAAACGTAAACCCATTGCAATAAGCCCATAATGTCCTCCAATTTTCTATATTAATCATATTTTAACATTTTTACTAATTGAATAGCAAGAACAAAAAAACGCCTGAATCAGTAGATTCAAACGTTAATATGTTTTGCTTTTAGTTAAGTTGCAATAACAACACGCCAAGCATCATCGATCATTGATTTTAAAGCAGGCATATAACGGAATGCTTGGAAATTAATAACATCTGATCGATAAGCCAAGCTTAAGCGTGGATCATGATAGTCACCACCTGCTCCAATCATTAAATCAAAGACATCCTGCCTTGGTGATGTGTAACCAATTTCTTCTGTACTTCCTAAAGCCGCTTCATAACTCATCATATACTTAATAAAATCATATGCAAGTTCTTTTGATTCTGCATTTTTTGGCACAGCGAAGCCATCAACCCAGAGATTTGATTTTTCCGGAATGAAGTAACTATAGTTTTCGTTTTCGCTCATAATATATGCTGCATCACCACTATATGCAATAACTGCATCATATCTTGTCCCACGTAACATTTCGGTTAAAATCTCATCGGACTTAATGCTCGTTTTGGGTCCTTTGGCATTAATCAACCATTCTTTGGCGATATCGATTTCAGCTTGCGTTGCCTCACTTAGTAAAACATCCTGAACTAAAAGAGCAGCCATAAACGCATCTCTTGATGAATCATAGATGATTGTTTCTAAAGATTGATCACTAATAACACCAAAGCCTTCAGCTTGAACTCTTTCTGCTAATCCACTTACACCATGACGGTATAAAACGCCAACTGTACCCCAAAAATAAGGTGCAGCATATTTAAGAAAATCAAATCCATCTTCCTTTAGATAATCAATTAGATCCTGTAGTTCTTCTGTTAAAGTAACGTCTAAGTCTTGCCAGACTGACACACTGATATCTTCTAGTAAATCGTTTGCTACCAGTTCCTCAATCGCATAGTCGCTTGGGACGACAACATCATAACGGTTTGCCTTAATTTGTGTTAAAGCCACTTCATTCGAATCAAAGTTGATTATGCGAACCCTGACATTATACTCCTTTTCAAAGGCTCGAATGACATCACGATTTAAATAATCATTCGGCAAGTATAGTTTCAAAATTGGTTTATTACTACATGCTGCAACAACCAATGCGGTTGCTGCAATTAAAACAAGCATTAATATTTTTTTCATTATTCTTCCTCCAATTTCTTATATGATTTTACATAATCGTAAACAATTTTCACACCAATAATTAAGATAATAAATGTACTCAATGCATTTACCGTTGGAACAATTCCTCTTCTTAAGGTATATAGATACATCGAGATATTTTGCGGATAACCACTTGAAGTAAAGTAAGATATGACAAAATCATCAAATGACATCGTAAATGCGATTGCTGCTCCCGCAATTACCGCTACTTTTATCTGCGGTAAGATAACTTTGAACAACGCTTGACCTGGCGTAGCCCCTAAATCATAGGCTGCATGAGTTAAGTTCGGATCCAGACTCTTTACTTTTGGATACACTGTTAAGATAACATATGGTGTACTAAACCCAATATGAGCCAAAATCATTGTTAAAAGACCACGGTCGATTGCGAATGCGCCAAAGAAAATAAACAAGGCAATAGCGGTAATGATTTCCGGACTCAGAATTGGTATATTATTAATTCCTAATGTAATCTCACGAATGATCCTTCTGCTTTTTGACAATCCTAAAGCAGCAAACGTTCCAATTACTGTTGAAACGGCAGTTGATATGATTGCTACCATTAAGGTTGTAACAATCGCATCAATCAGTTGTGAGTCTTGAAACAGTTCAACATACCATTTAAAACTAAAGCCCGTCCATTGGGTAATCGATCTTCCTTCATTGAAAGAAAATATTACTAATGACAAAATCGGAAGGTAGGTTAAGATGACAATCAGGATAAAATAGCTTCGGCTAAACCACTTATTCGTTGTTCTCATTTGTGGATACCCCCTGATACTTATCAACCTTTTTCGCAAAATAGATAAAGACCATCATAATCAATCCTAAGACAATCGCAATCGCGGCTCCATAGCCGTAGCCGTAGTCACTTGGCATTAGAATTGCTGATTCAATCAAATCACCGATCATCTTCCGTTTTCCATCTCCTAAATACTTAGGGATAACGAAGGTTGTAGCAGCTGGCAAGAATACCATCATACAGCCCGATATTACACCGGATAATGATAGCGGTATAATAACCTTGGTAATAATTTTAAAGCGATTTGCACCCAAATCAGCCGCTGATTCATAAAGACTTTTATCTATTTTTAATAAAACCGTGTATATCGGTAAAACCATAAACGGCAAAAACATATAGACAATTCCAAAGATTAAGACAAAGTTTGTTCCTAATAAATTAGGTGCGAATGTTTCAAAAATCTGTTTTAAAGCATTTGCCCTCAAGAGCATATTGATCCACATTGGCGCAGTGACAATTAGGATCATAATAACTCTAACTCTAATTTTACTAACACTGATCAAATATGCCAAGGGATAAGCAATAATCAAAGTTATAACTGTACTGATTCCCGCTAAATAAAGCGATTCTAGCATTGTTTGAATAAAAGCTCTCTCTTCAAAAAACTTTCTGAAATGATGCAGTGAAAATTGAATTTCAAACACACCCGCACTTGCATCATTAAATGCATACAAAATCATGATTAGAAACGGAATCGCTATTAATCCAATTAAAACCAGATAATATGGAAAGGTTGTTATTCGATCAATCGTCAACCATTTCTTACCATTTTTTCTCGGTTTATCCTTGTTTCTTTTCGGTGAAAAAATGCGATATTTTTCCATTACCATTCCTCCATGACATGGATATCCTCTGGATTAAAAGTAATGTCAACGAATGTTCCCATAGCTTGATAATCAGTTGTATGAATAGTGTAGATTCGATCGTTGGTTTTAACATCGATTTCATAATGTACACCTTTGAATGCAACACTATCAACAACGCCGGTCAATAAGCCTTTGCCTTGTGGGACAATATCAATATCTTCTGGACGAATAACGATATCAACTTTTTCATTTCTTGAAAAACCATTGTCGACACAAACATAATCTACGCCATCAAAATTGACTAAAAAATCATCTTTCATAATCCCGGGAATAATGTTTGATTCACCAATAAATTTAGCAACAAAGGTGTTAGTCGGTTCATTATAAATATCTTCCGGTGTTCCGATTTGCTGGATTTCACCGTTATTCATTACGACAATCTTGTCACTCATTGTTAAAGCTTCTTCTTGGTCGTGTGTAACATAAATGAAAGTAATTCCTGCGTTTCTTTGTATCTCTTTTAACTCATACTGCATCTCTTGACGTAATTTTAAGTCTAACGCAGCGAGTGGCTCATCCAATAATAAAACCTTAGGTTCATTAATCAAAGCTCTAGCAATGGCAACTCTTTGCTGTTGGCCACCGGATAGTTTATCAACATGTCTAGTTTCATAACCTTCCAAGCCAACCATTTTTAAATATTTCAATACCTTATTGCGGATTTGAATTTCACGTGTTTTTTTTGTAAAAAATGTTTCTTTAATCGCTTCGATTCTTTCATGCATTTCATTTTTATCGAGACTCTCATCAGCTGAGATAGTTTCAATTTCACGCTTCTTTTGCCCATTGGGATCTCTTAAAAATGAAACTTCATGTTTCAGTTCTTTTCTTAGCTCATTTTTTTCTTCTTTTGTTTCTGCTTCTTTTATTTTTTGCTGATAATATTCCGTTACTCTCTTTATCTGTTCATTAATAGCGTGTGTTTCATTTCTTACTCGTAAACCAAAGGCAACATTTTCAAAAACATCCAAGTGAGGAAACAATGCGTATCTTTGAAAAACCGTATTAGTCGGACGCTTGTGGGCAGGGGTATCTAAGATCGATTTACCGTCAAAAAGGACCTCGCCTGCACTCGGTTCAACAAAACCACCAATAATTCTTAGTGTTGTTGTTTTTCCGCAGCCAGAGGGTCCTAACAATGTTACAAATTCATTTTGTTCAATCGTTAAATCAATTCCTCTTAAGACAACCTGTCCATTGAATTCTTTTGTTACGTCCTTTAATTCGATTAACTCAGCCAAGTTCATCGCCTCCTTGTGTTTACTTCGGTTAAACATGTTAATTGCTTTATCCCATCTTGTTTACTATAGTTAAACACAAAGTTAAACCATAATAAACCATAACACGTTTATTATAGCGTAAAAAAAAGTAAAGTCAACCATTTTGAAGAAAAAAAGCAACTTTCCAAAGTTGCTTCTTAAGCTTGTTTTTTAACTGACTTTTTTCCAAGATTCAATTCCATCAGTTAGACCCCAAGTTGGATCGTTGATTGAATTAGTTCTTTTAATGAACACATTAAAAGACCGTGTTCTATTTTTAGTTCCTCCACCAATATAGAAATACTTACCACCAAGGCCAGAAACATAGTCATTTATATCGTTTAACAACAAATCCCTAAACTCAATTTCATATGTATAATCGTTACCATTTGGATCTTTAGGTAAATTTAAGACAAAGGCGAAGAACCCACTCATGTTTCTACCATACCGATAGCGATAAAGTGGATTATCGAGCGGTAAATAAAACATTGGTATTTGATTGTTCTTACTATTTACTTGTGTGAATGTTGGAAACAAATCAACCGTTTCATATTGAGCAGATGTAACTATATGTTCGGTATTGAAGTTAATGACACTGACTAAAATTGTTTTACCCGCCAATTCTGAATGTTCAGCTGGTGTGTGGTTACCTAATTCATCTTCATAATAGAAATTAAAAACTAATGAAACATTATATAGAATATCAATTACATTAATATGATAATAAACAACATTTGAACCATCCTCAGATGTAATTCGATAAGTAATAACAACATCTTCTTCTTCGGTTGGTTCTTGACCTGTTGAAGGAATGATTGTAAAATCTGTTGCAAGCTCACTCTTGATTATCGCTGAAGAATCGTTATTCGCTTCTGTTGTCCAGCCTCTAGTCGGATGTTCAATTGGATATACTTTTCTTGAAATAGTTGAACCCATCGGTAAATAATCCAAGAAAAACGGGGTATAAAAGTCTAATGGAATATTTGAAACTTGTCCGTTAATGCGATAATGAATAACACCATTTACATCGGAGTAATCGTAATCGATTCCAGCATAATAAATTCGTGGTTCAAATTCACTTGTGATCGGTATTCCGTTTTGATTAGAAACAAAAATATCTGCATAATCTGATTCTAAAGCTGACTCAGTAAAGCGAACATCTAATAAATAGGCACTAATACCGGCATTCTTGCGAATTACCAAATGATTACTACCAGGTAATAGTGGCAAGTTAGTAGCCCGACCATTTCTGACATAATTAATTGTAAAAGTATAGTTGCCGGGTAATGTTTCATCAGTCATAAAAATAGTTAAGAAATTATCAGCCGAATAAGTAATTCCTGTTATATCACCTGCCGGCATTACTGTTCCGTTTAATCTTCTAGCTGAAACAACTATTTCAAAATATTGATTTGGATTTGTTTCTTGCAGTTGATAAACCTTTGGTACCAAACTCGGATCAATGCCGTAATCTAACGCAAAAACAGTCAACTCATCTTCTCTGGTAGTAAACACATTATTAGTCGGAACTCTATTGTTATTACGATAAACGTTTTCAATGCTAATCGTTCTTTCACGAATAAAATGTCGATAAGTTGATCGCAATCCGTTTTCCGCTTCAACGACATATCTAATTTCATATGTGCGATAGCCATTACTATAAGTTACATTATAATATGATGCACTAACCAATGTTGAAAACGGTGCTGTTTCAAAGTTTGTTAAAAAACTAACGGAATCAGTTCTATTATCCAAATAGCTTGGTTTTGTATCATCAAAGGATGTCGATAAATTAATTGAATCTAATAACAGATCATAATCAAAGTTTAGCTCTGATGTGTATTGTGCTCCTGAGAAACCAGTAAATGCTCCGCTAGAATAGTGATCTATGTTTGTAATGGTCGTTACATTTGAGGCTGCCTTTGTAAAATTAATTGTTTTTTCAACATCATTATAGAAATATTTATACCTCAAGCTGTATTGACCGGAACGGAGTTCATTTGATAGTAACAATGTTGCTGTAAACTGTCTGTTTGTTGTAACAAGCGCTGTTGTTGTCCAAGTATAATAAGCCGGATCAACTTGTTCGCTACCATAATATAAGGAAACATATTGGTTTAAATGATAACCTAATGTTAAAACTGAACTTGGATCTCTAAAGGTCAACCTTAATTGATTAGAAACTGTATTACCACTTGAAATTGTAAAAGGATAGTTAACTGGTTGGCTAGGTGTCTGTGCTGAATTTGAATCCCGTTGATATTGATACAATCTTGGGCTGTTTGCACTTGTGGCTACCCTTGGTTGAATTGTTAGATAAATATCATAAGTCGTATAATATTCCGGCCGCATTAAAGCATTCAAACTAATTGCGGATTCAGAATATGAAACAAATGAACCTAGCTGAACCGTTGTCTGTGAACTGATATTTTGATATTGACCAATATTAATGCTTAATGCTGCTGGAGCCAATGTTGAAACAGACTGACCATGTTCTTG